>JAFUZM010000381.1 GCA_017476605.1 Clostridia bacterium | reverse complement strand
CGGCATTTCCAGTATTTGAGATAAAAGAGCTGGATACAGAAAAAGAACTCCTGCCACTCTTTGGTAACATCTGCCCATATGAAAGCGAAGAAACAGATACTATCCACAATATCATAGATACCGTTCATTCTCATACTCTGACCGTATGCTTATCCGCACTCTCCATGTCTGCCAGCGGAATCAGTCCGTCAGACCTGCTGGATGAACTGAAAAGCTGCGGCACAGACATTGCTTCCGGGGAAGATGTGGAATTGTATAAAGATTGTGAGTTTTCGGAAGTGTTGATGATCGAACATCTAAAGAAGCTGCTCCGCATCACAAATCTGGCGGAGGAACAGCAGTATATCCTCTGCAACCTTTCCTTAATGCCAGCCTCCGGCATTTGGAAGAATCCTTTTGGAAAGTGGCTTAGGCTTGCCAGTCTTACAGATATAAACCGTCTGATAAAATACGGCTTTATCAGCGAGGACACCGAACGACGCACCATTTCCCTACATCCTTTGATTCAAGAGATAGCAGAAAAAGAAACACAGCCGACTATCTCCTCCTGCCGAACCCTCAATCACATTATTGTCGATGACGCAGAGGAATACCTTCATTTTTTGCAGGATCTTTTCCCGTATTTTGAGAAATACAAAGCCGATGAACAGCTCAAAAAACTTACGGAACGGATTGAATATATTATGAATGAATTTCATATAGCCACTCCATGTGACCGTTCTTTGCTGCTGGATTATAAAGCGGAGCTTCTTTTAGAGGACGGCAAGCCGGAAAAAGCTCTCAAAAAACGGAAACGTGCCATAGAGATCATGGAAAAAGAATATTCACATACCATCGACCGGCGCACCGTAAGCCTGCTTTCTAATCTTTACAACAATATCGGTGCAACTTATTCTGTCCTCCACAAAAAGGATGATGCCATCGCTGCATTAGAGAAAGCCTTTCTGATCCGTATAGAGCATAAAGAACTTAATCTGATAGAAACACATGACATCCTGCAGCAGATGATGAACACTACAAGACTTATGCTTGTCGAAGACCGTACCAGCGATGCAGAAAATATACTTTCAACTTATGAAATGATTGTTACAGAGAGGCTTGGCACAGATTCACTTGATTTTGGTATATGCAGTCTGACACACGGTATCATCGCCATGCAACAATCCAAAACGGAAAACGCAGAGCAGGCATTTCTTGAAGCAGAACGGATATTTCAGCATAAAGTTCCACAAAGCAATGACTATCTGGAAAGTGTCCGGCAGTATCTCTATGCTCTTTACAAAAGAGCAGGTAAATATTCACTTGCAGACAGCTACAAATTAAAACTAATTAAAGTATAGAAACAGCCCTGTAGTTTTTCATACAAGGGCTGTCTAAACTGTATTAACAATTTTGAGTTATATTACTATATCAGATGACAAGACTTAACTATACTAACCCCGAAAAGCTAAATTCATTTAATTCACTTTGCTGTATTCCTCGTCCGACACAAGCTCGCACCATTCCGTTGAAGTGTCTTCTCCGCTTATCTCCGCAGCCAGATGACTCATCCACGAATCAGCAGCTGCACCATGCCAATGTTTTACATTCGCAGGAATATTGATAACCTTGCCCGGAATAAGTTCTACTGCCGTCTTTCCCTCTTCCTGATACCAACCTCTTCCTCCTATGCAAATCAGCAACTGTCCTCCACCACTTGATGCATGGTGTATATGCCAGCTATTCCAGTATCCCGGCTCAAAAGTCACATTGAAAAGAGAAATCTGCTCCGTAGATACAGGAGCCAGGTAACTCTGTCCCACAAAATATTTCGCATAAGCATCATTTGGTTCTCCGATTGGGAAGATGATTTCCCTTTGAAATCTGTCCTTATCAGAAGATGCTTTCACCTTGTCTTCCTCCGTCCAGAGCTCTTTTGCCAAACGAAATACTGCCCATGCATTCGCCCAGCTCGTATAGAAACTAAGATGCGTAACGATTGCGGCAATCTCCTTCTTCGTAACACCGTGTGCCTTGGCATTCTCTAAATGATACTTCAAAGAAGAATCCGTGATTCCCTGTGACATAAGCGATGTGACGGTGATGATGCATCTGGTCTTTAAGTCAATATCCTCATTATTCCAGTTCTCACCGAAAAGCACATCATCGTTAAAGTGTGCAAACTCCGGAGCAAAATCTCCTAAAACTTCTCTTCCTGCTGTTTGTATAATCTTTTCACTCATAGTCCTGCCTTCCTTTCTCATTTATGGTTATCCATATATTTTCTTATTTCCTGCATTCTTTCACTCTGTGACACAGAGAACGGACAACGTCTGTCACAATGTCCGCATCCGATGCAGTCCCCGGCATTCTTATCAAGTGTCCTGTAGTGCTCCACCGCCATAGCATCCCCTGACCTTGCCAGATCAGAATATTTATTGACCAGTCCTATATCAATTCCTGCCGGGCAGGGCTTACAGTGATTACAATAAACGCATTTCTCGCTTGCCTGCGGCGATGCAAACGTGCCCATGATAGAATAATCCGATACTTCCTCAGACTGTTCATAATAAGAAAGAAGTGTTTCCACTTCTTCCACACTCTGCGCACCGGGAAGTACGGTAAGAACCCCCGACTTATCCAGTGCATAACGAATACACTGGAAAATGTTAAGTTCTTCTCCAAATGGTGATCTTATCAAGGAGCTGCCCTGCAGAAAAAGGCTTACAGCATTATGAAAATCTATGTGCAGAGCAGAAAGCAGATGTTTATAGCGTTCGATAAGCGGGCAGCTTATATGCCCGATACTCAGAAAATATTAGCTGACATCACCGTATTGAAACTGTCTGACGGTAACTGTGAACTTTATGGTGAGTCATGGAATAAAGAGGTATCTCAAAATGAAGATGAGTTGTAAGAAACTGTGGAAGTTACTGATTGACAAAGATATGAACAAGACGGATTTACGAAAGGCGGCAGGCATCAGTTCATCTTCCCTTGCGAAACTCGGCAAGGATGAGAATGTCACCACTGATGTTCTCGTAAGAATATGCGAGGCGCTTAAGTGTAATCTTAATGAAATAGCAGAGACTGTCTCCGATAATGAAGAATAAACCCGAAATACAGTTGTTATAGTACCCCCAGATTCCAGCAGGAATCTGGGAAGTCCAATCCACGCCCCACCCCCGTTATTTTGCTGATTGTGGGCATATTTTGTGTCGACTCTCTGCGGTTACCCAATCTTTCATTTCAGGTATTTAACATATATCATTGACAAAATCATCGTATACCATGTGAATTATGCCTTGTTAAGTTCCACCTCTATTTTCTTTTCCAATTCCACAGGCTTCTCTGTCGGTGCAAATCTTTCTACAACATTTCCTTTCCTGTCGATTAGAAATTTTGCGAAATTCCATTGAATACGTCCGGGCTTTTGCTCCTTAAGGTAAACATAAAGCGAGGCTGCATCTTTGCCATTGACTTTGATTTTTTCAAAGCGAGGAAACTTTGTATCATAGTGTAGCTTACAGAATAAATCTATCTTCTCCGCACTGCCTGGTGCCTGAAACGCAAACTGGTTGCAGGGGAAATCCAATATCTCGAATCCTTGCTCATGGTACTTTTCATAGAGTGCCTCAAGTCCCTCATATTGAGGTGTCAAGCCGCATTTGGTAGCTGTATTTACAATCAGCAGTACTTTACCGCGATAATCAGACAGAGATACCCGGCTGCCTTTGTTATCGGTGACCGTAAAATCATATACATTCATTTTGATATTCCTCTTTTCTCATTTGTTCTTTCCAAACTCACGCGCTGCATGGAGCCGGCCTTTGACATGAAGCATATGTGCATAGAAATAATCGCTGCCGACACAGATGCCCTTTGCTTTCAAAAGTTTCTTGAGTGCAAGAACTGTTCTCCTTAACCAGTTGGACGTCGTGAAAAGAATCACCTTGCCCACCTTCTCTTTGTTTAGCCCCTCTGCGTATTTTTTAAGTTCCGGAGCCATAATATTTGCGTAAGGAGCACCTCCAAGATACAAAATATCAACAGGTGCCATAAGTTCCGGTTCGTCGATTATGGATATAGCCTCCACACCGGCTCCTTCTGCGATGGCCTCTGCGATAGTCTTTGTATTCCCAAGTTTTGAAAAGTACCGAACTGCTTTTGTCATATACAACCCTCCATCTCAATCCGTTCAAAAGTGCCTGCTAAGAATTTAACACTGCTTTCAATCCTCTCTGCGCCCGGTTATATTGAACAAATGGAGCAAAGCATTTCTGCGAATAACTCCTGATATTCCTCTTGTTCTTTTTGATTTTTCTCTGCTGCATGAATTTTCTCCGCTCTAATCCAATGAAGACAGGCTGCCGCCTTTTCAGACTTTACTGCTACTTGTTTATATTCCGGTCCGATGAGCAACAGTCTCAGCCTTTCCTCCGGTTTCAGATACCCGCTGCTGATAATTCCAAGCGTGTCGAATATCGTATCATTGGCGATGGGTCCGAATATAATATCCGCACTAAGGGTGTCTTTGGCACGGCGATTCCGGAAGATATAGTCTGCCCACTCCCGATCACGGGAGAAAATGTGGACAATAAGCCCCGTCATCTCAAGCTCGTACTCGTTGACAACAGCATCCTTCCATGCCCATCTATAGGCAAATTCTTTATCCGGCGTCAGATAAAATCCCTGTCCAAAATCGGCATTGATCCTTCCATAATGAATGTCAGGGGCAGGGATCTCGACATTGCCGGTATGGTAGAGATACATAGCTCGTCCCCCTTTATTTCAGGCCGTCCTGATATTCCTTAAGCAGAGAATAGATCGGCTGGTATGGATCATCTGCCATATGAATCTCTTCTCCGAATTCAATCAGCTGTTTTTGCTTTGTATCGCGCATCTCCCACCTTGGCAGACCATCACCGTTCGGATTGCCGGTTCTGACGAAGTTCACCCAGTAGGACTGCATGATCTCGGACAGTGCCTCATCTGCTTCATCATATATCCCAGGATGCCTCCACAAATTTCTATACGCATACGGCAGCTCGCCTGCGTGGTAATTGCTAAGAGACCGATTGGTCTTGGTAAAATAATATTCATAGACCGGACGTCCTTCATCAGCGACATAGTCGCTCCATAGATCATGGCTCCATGTAAACCGCGCCGCGCTGTAGACTTGATCAAGGCTTCCCTTTGCGTCTCCTCCGGCATCGATAATAAAGTGCTGATCGCGCACAATACTCCCTGCCGGAACAAGCGATGCCATATCCGATGCATAATCACCCAATATCGGGCGCAGAAGCTCTTCGTAGTTCTCTGCCGTTGCCTTGATACCGAGCAAAAAGGCATCTGCTTCCTTGGCGTTAAATCCGTTCAAAAGTGCCTGCTCATGGTTTTCGCCTTTTTCATATGTAAGATAGGGCATCTCCCGGATTGCATAGCCATCCACAGTCATTGCATTATTCTGATAGGAAGTCTGCAAAAGCTCCTCCGCCGGGATCTTGCGCATCTGTGCGACCGAGTCGGCTCCCATCTCCTCCTTGATTGCCGTGCCCATCTCCAGGGCTTCATCCATTGTGCGAAATGTGTGATAGGGCCTTTTCGCTACGATTCCACTGGACTGTGCAATTGCCCGGACAAACATCCCCTCGGTCAGCGGTGAAACACAGAGCGCATTTACACTGGAAGATCCTGCTGATTCTCCCGCGATGGTGATCTGATTTGGATCTCCGCCGAAAGCAGCAATATTATCCCGCACCCAGGCAAGTGCCGCAATCTGGTCAAGCAGTCCGTAGTCTCCAGTCGTCCCATTCGGGGACTCGGCAATCAGTTCTTCATTCGCATAGTACCCGAATACACCCAGACGGTAGGCAAAATTGACAACGATGATTCCATGCGCCGCAAGGTCTTCCCCACGATACTCGCTGTAATATGACTGTCCCGTCATCAGCGATCCTCCATGAATGTAGAAAAGAACCAGCAGTGCTTCTTCGCTGTCATTTGCGGGTATAAAGACGTTTAGGTAGAGACAATCCTCGCTCATTGCGCCGCGATAATAATTTTTTGTTCCAATACGATAATCGTGATATCCAAGGATATGTGTCAGAGAATCGTAAAGAACGCCGCTTTGTTGCTGCATCGCCATCGGTCCGAATGTATCGCAGGCGCGTACACCCTCCCACGGCTCCGCCTCCCCGGGCTCTTTCCATCGAAGTTCTCCGACCGGTGGCTTCGCGTAGGGGATTCCCGCATATATCCGCGCAGTATGCTCTTCATTGTAGACGCCCGTCAAGTCTCCCTGCTTCACATGGATGGTATCCGTGATCTCCGGCGTCTTCGACGCGACTGCCGGAATCTGCCTGATCGGAGGTGCAGTCAACCAGTAGACCGCACCAAGCACAAGAACAATCAAGAGGACTGCAATAAATGATCGTCTTCTGCTCCATGTTCCACGCCGCTTTCCCCTTGCACGAATGACAATAAAGCATATGATTATAGCTGCTGCAATCACCCAGCCTGTCAGGGTATTTTTGGACAGTTCCAATATAATTCCATAGAGCAGAAAAAGTATAATGAAAAAGATTGTCATTGTAACCTATACCCTGCGCACATAGTCCGATTTTCTCGGCACAGCCTCCTTCTTTCCCTCCGGCTTGCCATAGCCAAGGATTACATTGCCAACTCCCACATAGTTATCAGGGATGTTCCATACCTTCTTCAGTTCTTTCCCTTTCTCACCGTCAAAGGACTCTCTGGCTCTCCAAATGTAGCAGGAATCCACTCCAACAGCATTTGCACCATTCAGCAGATTGCCGATTACAAGGTTTGCATCAGCTCCGCCCAGAGGACTCTTGGCATCACCAAATACTATAATCAGTGTCGGAGCACCATAGAAGGGATGTCCATCCGGATTCCCCATAACGGCACCATTCAATTTTTCAACTTCACTGATTTTCTCCGCATCCTGGATCACAACGATGATCGGTGACTGTTTTCCCATTCCGGTCGGTGCATACTGTCCCGCCTCAAGAATGGCGTCCAGTTCCTCCGATTTGATCTGATCCTCTTTGTACGCTCTGCAAGATCTTCTTGTCAGCAGATTCTGTAATGCTTCGTTCATAGCTTCTCCTCCTTTATTGCTTCATAAACAGTGGAATTAATGTCGAAATCAGTCCAGACGTAGGCGTTGGGAACGCAAAAATCATCTTGCCAAGCTCATTTGCGCCAATCCTCTCATTAATAATGAGAGTCAGCACGTCAATATAGCTTCCGGCATCGTCACTGTATACTGCGGCGCCGACCAGGAGATTATTCTTATCGAAAATATAGGTGATATGCGCGTCTTTTTCTGCCTTGATCAGCCACGCCATTCTCTCCCCGAATGCCAGTTCTTCAATACGATATTCACTCGGATTCTGCTCTGCTTCCTTGCGGCTTATGCCAACCTGGGCAATACGCGGCAAGGTGAATACCAGATTAGGAATGACTGGATATTTGATCGCGTCATTTATAGGATTCAGAATATCCATTGCAATGTAGTTCGATTCAAACTCGGCAGTCGGTGTCAGCTTCGGTATTTTCTTATCCACAACATCGCCTGACGCATAAATATTCTTAACGCTGGTGCGTAGATGATCATCCACCTTGATTCCACGATCAGAAAACTCAATGCCAAGTTTCTCCAGCCCGATTCCTTCCGCATTTGCTTTCCGGCCAACAGCGATCAAGATATAATCGGTATCAATGGATAAACCATCCGCCCCCTTCAGAGTGTATTTTTCTCCATTCTTTTCAATGGACTCCACCTTGGCGTCCCAAACAAAGTTTGCCCCCTGCGCCTTCATTTTGTCTACGATCTTTATCACATACTCCTGTGGATAGGCATTTAGGGCAGATGCGCCGGCAGTGACCACATCCACTTTCTTGCCAAGTGCGAGACAAATCGAGGCAAACTCCATAGAAATAATACCAGCCCCTACAAATGTCACATGATCTGGGATTACATCAAGTGAAAGAAAATCTCTTGAATTGTGGAAGTATTCCTTCCCTGGAATGTCAAGCGGGATATAATCCTGTCCAGTCCCAATCACAAAGTTTTCTGCTGTGTATTTCTTATCTCCCACCTCCAATGTGTTGGCGTCGATAAATTTTCCGTCTCCGCGCAGAATATCTATGCCAAAGGGCGCGAACATCCCTTCCATCCCCTGCGGCAAAAATCCAATCACGCTCTTTTTGTATTGCATCAGCGAAGACCAATCTACATCCGCCGGTGCCACAAGACCTATCCCCTGGTAGCGGTTAAGAGCTTCCTTAAGCTCAATCGGTGAATCCAACAGAATCTTCGCATCGCATCCATAGTTCGTGCAGGTACCGCCGAGCAATTCCCGCTCCACCAGAGCCACTTTCTTATTCGCCATCTTCAAGAGCATGGCTCCATGCCAGCAGGCATGCCCTGACCCTAAGAAAATCACATCGTAATCATACATCGTTCTATTCCTCCTATTAAAGTAAAAATTATAATCGGTAAGTTGCAACATAAAAGGTATCCTGCGGAGTACAAATAGCCGGATTGGTCAGGAGCAGTTCTGCACTCTGTCCCTGTTCGTTAAGCCCAAGTGTAAAATGACTCATTGCTATACCGATATCCACTTTCTGTAAATCAAAACCTGTATTATCTATGTACCCTTTATCTCTTTTTTCGTAAAAATGAAATTCCTTCCCACATTTGACAATGCGCCAGGGCTGTTTATTCACTGCGGACGGTGCCCATCGAATCATTTCAAAAAGGTCAGATATCCACGAATCGCCGTTCATATCAAATGCGGTCTCAAAAGTTTCATCAAAGAACAGTCTATCTGGTTTCAAACGGCTGTCTGCCTTGATCCCTTTCCTCATTGCACTTTCTCGGAGCGACATCTTCTTCGCAGGATATCCGAGCGGGCTGACCGCAGGCATGATTTCGCCCTCCTTAAGTCCCGCAGCAGCTTCAAACGCCGGTCGGTTCATTGTTCCTGCAATCCATGTGGTACCAATGTTTATCGAGTCCGCATATAGCAGCACTCTTTCAAAGGAGTATCCGAAGGCCTCCTCCGCATGCGGAACTGCCCCAATCTTTCCTGCTATGAAGGTATTTGTTCCAACAATTACAGGCGTCGTCAGCTCGTCTTCCTTTGCGTTTAGAAGCTTCCATTTGACTGGAATATTATACGGATTGGTTACCGTATTTGCATATTCCATGATCTTCTTCGCATCCTCGCCTCGCAGATCACTGCCATCAAAGGTCCTTACGCTCCTTCGATGCCGGATCGTTTCCATTGCATCCATTATTCCAGCCCTTCCGTCCATGTCTTCAGATCCGCTTCAGAAATCTGCCCTCCCAGACGTTTCCCATCATCAACATACACATCATCACCCACAAGACTCCTAATTCGGGAAGCGGTATCTCCAATTTCACTTCCGCCGGAAGTACAGAATGGAACGATCTTTTTTCCCTTGAAGTTAAAGCCGGTAAGGAACGTATCTACAACGCTGGGCTCACGTCCCCACCATATCGGAAAGCCTGCTTGTGTCAAGTATGGGATAAAAATTTTTTCAAGAAATTTTCACCCCAGTTTGCCGTACTCTTCCTCCGATACAGCCTCGCACCACTCTGTTGATGTATCCTCACCATCAATCTCTGCTGCAAGATGGCTCATCCATGAATCAGAAGCAGCCCCATGCCAGTGCTTCACATTTGCGTGGATATTGATAACCTTGCCGGGAACAAGTTCTACTGCCTCCTTGCCCTCTTCCTGATACCAGCCCCTGCCGCCTACACAGATAAGGAGCTGACCGCCACCGCTCTTTGCATGATGGATGTGCCAGTTATTCCTGCACGAAGGCTCAAATGTAACATTAAACAGAGCAATCTGCTCTTTTGATACCGGTGCAAGATAACTCTGACCGACAAAAAACTCTCCATATGGATTAGGCTCGCCTATAGGGAAAAAGATCTCTCTCTGGAATCTGTCCCTATCAGAAAGATTCGAGCTATCAGTCTTCTCCGTCCAAACCTCCTTTGCCATACGGAACACCGCCCAGGCATTCGCCCAGCTTGTATAAAAGCTAAGATGTGTGACGATTGCCGCTATCTCCTTCTTCGTTACACCATGTGCCTTGGCGTTCTCAAGATGGTACTTCAAAGAAGAATCCGTAATTCCCTGTGACATAAGGGAAGTGACCGTGATGATACACCTTGTCTTTAAGTCAATATCCTCATTGTTCCAGATCTCGCCAAAGAGAACATCATCATTAAAGTGGGCAAACTCAGGAGCAAAGTCTCCTAAAGAATCCCTGCCTGCTGTCTGTACTACCTTTCCCATAGGCATAATAACCTCCGTTCTGTATAATACTCTCCATTATAAACTACAACGTCAATCAAGACAAACCTCTTTATGAACATCATCGCATTTGAACACGACTTCTATGTGCTTCCCATCGTAAACAATCACTTTTTCAATGATTTCTGACAAAATGCCTGCATCATATTCATCAGGAATCTTCGGGATTGCACAAACAACCGTATCTATACTATCGGCTGATTCGTCCATATTCTTAAGCCTTGCCTCGATATCGGCTATCTGCTCTTTGCTGCTTAAACGCTCATTCATATAGGCATCTTTTGAGACATCTCCTGCACGATATTTCTTATACAGTTCTATTACTGAACGCTCAAGCATGTCCTTTTGGTCAAGAAGCTTTGTCTGTGTATCCTTCCTGCCCGATTTATTGCGGGTAGAGGATTGCATTTGCTGTTCATCAAGAAGCATTTCACAGTATTCCTTTGCTGTGGACACCACCATGTCATGAGCATCGGACTTTTTT
>JAFUZM010000380.1 GCA_017476605.1 Clostridia bacterium | reverse complement strand
TGAATATAGGTTTGAATATAGGACGAGATGAAGGTTGGAATGAAGCAAAACAAGATACAGCATTACGCATGTATAAGAAAGGAATTAAGGCTGAAGACATTGCAAACATGATGGACGCAAGTATTACTCTTGTGAAGCAATGGCTCAACACTCCTGTCCCTGCAGCGAATAATGTCTGATCTCTTGACCTAAACAATTGCTTACCTGGGTGGATGATGGTATTCATAACGTCTATCTTTGTTTTATGGTTCTCTTATTTTCAAACTCAAAGAGAGATTGCACAGACAATTCTAAAAGCTTTACTTTGTCCAATCAGCGATATGTGTCCCTTACCAACGATTGAATATCTCTATTGATTGATCCCTTTCATATTTTCATATGAAAGAATCTCATCTTTGAGATTACTATCAAGAATACAAACATAGCGCGAAAGAAGTGAATTCTGTAATGGGTGGAAGAATTCTAGAACATGAAAGCAAAACAATTTACAATGAAGGTTGGAATAAAGCAAAACAAGATACAGCATTACGCATGTATGAGAAAGGAATTAAGGCAGAAGACATTGCAGATATGATGGGTGATAATATTACTCTTGTGAAGCAATGGCTCAGCACTCCAATCGCTCCTATGGATC
Source organism: Clostridia bacterium (assembly GCA_017476605.1). Lineage (GTDB taxonomy): Bacteria > Bacillota > Clostridia > Christensenellales > Aristaeellaceae > Ventricola. Next base: position 5,223 of record JAFUZM010000380.1, on the reverse strand, counting down.
ATTCCGGCTCTCTTGACACAACCCACCCATCGCCAGGGACAGATGATTGCACTCCAATCGTCAGTTCCAGGTTTGTGTTTTCCATTGTACCAAACTCAAAAAGTGACTCCACAGAGAATTCCTAAAAAGAAAATCTGTCCAGAAGCGATTATTATCCTTTTTCAACGAGAGAATACTGCTATCCAAGGATTCCCTCACATAATCAAATACTAAAGACATCTGATCAACTCATGGGCATGAATGTAGAAATCACATGTGATCTCTCATAGAGAGCAGGATAAACAGGGCACAAGAAAGAAGGCATGAGAAGTGGAACGAGAGGAAAGAAAACTGCCTGTAGGCATACAAAGCTTCGAACAAATCATAACCGATCATTATCTGATCGTTGATAAAACGGCATACATATATAAACTTGTGCATACAGGAAAGCCTTATTTTCTCAGCCGGCCTCGTCGTTTTGGAAAGAGCCTGCTTCTTTCAACCATGAAAGCCTATTGGGAAGGAAAGAAAGAACTCTTTGACGGGCTTAAGATTGCAGAACTGGAGAAAAACAATCCTGATGCATGGAAACCTTATCCGGTTTTTTATTTTGATTTTAATGGGAAGAATTACCAAAATGGACGAGCACTGGAATCAGTACTGGATGGCCTTCTGAAAGTCTGGGAAGAGAGCTATCAGGTCGAGGCAGAAGCTGGATTGGAAGAAAGATTCAAGCGATTATTGAAAACCGCATCTGAGCAAACCGGAAAACGTTGCGTTGTTCTGGTGGATGAATATGACAAGCCGCTTCTGGAAACTATGGAGAATGAAAAGCTTATGGAACACAATAAAGCGGTGTTCAAAGGTTTCTTCAGCACCTTAAAGAGTGAGGACGCCTATATACAGTTTATCTTCATCACCGGTGTGACAAAGTTCAGTAAGGTAAGCATTTTCAGCGATCTGAATCAGCTTAGAGACATCTCTATGAGCATGGATTATGCCGAAATCTGTGGAATTACAGAGCAAGAGATGAAGGACAATTTTGGCCCGGAGATCGAACAGTTGGCAGAGGAGCAGGAGTTAAGCACAGAAGAGTGTTTTGAAAAATTGAAGGAAGAATATGATGGATATCATTTCCATCAAAAGGGAAAGGGAGTATACAACCCGTATAGTCTTCTGAATGCTCTTGTTGACAGGGAATTTGATGCCTATTGGTTTGAAACGGGAACCCCAACGTTTCTGGTGAATAAACTGGGGGCGATTCATTTTGACACAAGAAAGTTTTCAAACGGATCGCTCTATGCGACAAAAAGAATGCTAAAGGATTATCGGGATGACAATCCGGATCTGATTCCATTGCTTTATCAAACGGGATATTTGACGCTCAGGGATTATAACGCTCCAAAATCTGTTTATACATTGGGTTTTCCGAATAAAGAAGTGGAATATGGTTTCCTTGAGAGCCTGTTGCCCGTATATGCTGGAGATGTTGGATCGGGTTCCGGCAAAAGCATACTGACACTTACAGAACATATAGAAGCGGGGAATCTCGATAACATTCGAAAGGTTTTTATAGCACTTTTCGCCGGGATTCCTTATCCAACAAACGAAGATCCATTCGAGCATGACTTTCAGTCCGTGCTCTATATTACACTGACATTATTAGGACAGTATGTTCAGTGTGAGCAGCATACAAACGCAGGACGAATTGATTGCACAATACAAACGAGACACTTCATCTATATCTTCGAGTTTAAGCGGGATGACAGCGCAGAAAATGCATTAAAGCAGATCAATGACATGCATTATGCGGATCCCTATGCAGCGGACAACCGAAAGCTATTTAAGATCGGAGTGAACTTTGATTCAAAGACCCGGCAGATGACCGAATGGAAAGTAGAAGAGCAATGAAACAGCGTTCTTGCAGGTCTCTTGTTCAGAATGCAATAACCACATGAAGATTATAAGTTCTCACTGCTGTGCAGATAAACATCACACCACCCGCTGTAGCCTCTGGCTGATCGTCACACGAAATTGAGTAATCCAATCATCTGCAGTAAAGTATTGGTTCAGGCTTCCGCCGGACAGATCTGAGTGGATTGCCGGGTGGAAAGACTGAAGAACACAGCTGCGTGAGGCTATCACGATGCCCTCTTCAGAAAGAAATCCTGACGGGCTAGATGTCGAAGACGTATAATGGATATAGATCTACTATATCTGTAAATGATGTAATCATAGCTTATTAATCTTGTGACACACGAAAGGCAGGTGCCGATGTAAGATTGTAGGCCGGATGAGGTTGGGGAGATCATCAGATCATTCTCGCATAATCAACCACTATAGGATTCTGAAGGGGCCATGAGTGTAAACATCACAGGTGACTGCCATAGATCACAGGATGAACAGAATATAGGAAAGGAGGCCTGGAAAGTGGAATTGGTGGATAGAAAACTGCCGGTAGGCATTCAGAGTTTTGAACAAATCATAACGGATCATTATCTGATCGTTGATAAAACGGCTTACATATATGACCTTGTACATACAGGAAAGTCCTACTTCCTCAGTCGGCCTCGTCGTTTTGGAAAAAGCCTGCTTCTTTCAACCATGAAAGCCTATTGGGAAGGAAAGAAAGAACTCTTTGACGGGCTTAAGATTGCAGAATTGGAGAAAAACAATCCTGATGCATGGCAGCCATACCCGGTTTTCTATTTTGATTTCAATAAAGCTAGTTTTGCCGATAAGGGAGTGCTGGAATCCATCATAGAGATTCAGCTTCTTGAGTGGGAAAAGAAATACGGTAAGACTTTAAAGAAGGCACCTCTTGGAGCACGCTTCGGGCAACTCCTTCGGGCAGCTTCTGAACAGACCGGTAAACGCTGCGTTGTCCTCGTGGACGAATATGACAAAAAACTGCTGGAAACCATGGAAAACAAGGAGCTTGTGGAGCACAATAATGCGGTGTTCAAAGGATTCTTCAGCACATTAAAGAGCGAGGACGCTCATATCCAGTTCGTCTTTTTCACGGGTGTGACAAAGCTCAGCGAGGTAAGCATTTTCAGTGATCTGAATCAGCTTGAAGATCTTTCGTTTGACAATGATTATTCCGGAATCTGTGGAATGACAGAAGAAGAAATCCACGAGAACTTTGAACCGGAAATTGAGAGGATGGCAAAGGAACGTTCCTTAACACCAGTCGCCTGTATGGAGAAGCTAAGAAAGATGTACGACGGATATCATTTTTCTGCGGACGGAGTCGGTGTGTATAATCCATACAGTTTATTAACAGCATTGAAGAAAAGGCGATTCGGCTCTTTCTGGTACGAAACAGGCACCCCGACATTCCTGGTACACAGGCTCAAGGAACTGGATTTTGATGTTCATCAGCTGAATGATCGAACGCTGGAATCGACAGAAGCACTTCTTTCAGATTCTCGAGTGGAAAATCCGGATCCCATTCCGCTGCTGTACCAGACAGGATATCTGACAATCGTTGATTATTCTGATGACGACGTGTACACACTGGGATTGCCCAATGATGAGGTTCGATATTCCTTTCTTCAGAGCCTGATGTCGGAGTATGTGTGCGATTATGGTTCCGAATCCGGAAAAGATATATCCACTCTAAAGAGACATATTGCAAATGGAAACCTGGAAGAAATTAAGAATGTTTTTGTTGCGCTGTTTGCCAGCATCACATATACAACCAACGATACGCCGTTTGAACATTACTTTCAGGCCGTGATTTATATCACACTGACTTTGTTAGGGCAGTATACACACTGTGAACAGCATACAAATACTGGGAGAATCGACTGCACGGTTGAAACAAAGGATTATGTGTATATCTTTGAGTTTAAGCGGGATGACAGCGCAGAAAATGCATTAAAGCAGATCAATGACATGCATTATGCGGATCCCTATGCAGCGGACAACCGAAAGCTATATAAGATCGGAGTGAACTTTGATTCAAAAACTCGCCAGATGACCGAATGGAAAGTAGAAGAGTTCTGAAGAATCTCTTAAATTGGCATCATGTTCAGATTACGATAACCTCATCATATGGTTAGATAAGGAAAAAGCGAGGAACGTTATAGCAAGATAAAGCTCTTCGATTTTCATTGTTCCTTCATAGGTTTTCCTGTATGCCTCCTGTCTCTTTTTACTTGGATTGAAGCCCCAAGCAATTGTCGGACAGGAGGCATTTATTTGTTACTCTCGGCAACACTTCCGATCTTCCCGTTCCTCACATCATGGGAGTATGATGTGTTTTCAATAAAAGGTGGCTGATGCAACGAAGCGAATTGTAAAGTAGTTTTGGGATTTTACCAAGCAAGATATTATAGGATTCTTTGTTCATGAAGAATCCTGCATGATCAAATACTAAACCAGGGTGGAAAGTGATACTATCCTTAAAAATAGCATGATCCTGAACAGGCTCATCTGCATCATCTAATAGCTTCCGCCGCTCCAGCTGGTAATGAACGTCTGCACAAACAGATTGGCTTCAATCCGGGTCAGCTTGTCCGGCACCAGTTCAATCTCGTGCCAGGTGCCCCGGACAATGCGACCACCGGACATTCGCAGATATGGCACCACGTCAATTTCGGTTTTCGCATGTCCGCCCGCATCCAGGAGCTCGGAACTTGGAATCTCCTGTCCATCCACCCGTACCGTTACCCTGCTGGCCATGTTTCCCTCGTAGATGCCATATACGATATCATGGGTATGACTCTGCAGGGTAAAGCTGTGTGTATGGCTCGGAATCTGAACGGTATGCGTATGACTCGGCAACGTCACCTTGTGGGAATGTCCCGGAATCTTCACGGTATGGGTATGTCCCTCCAGAGTAACCTCCAGCGCCGGGATATCCACCGCGACACGAACCGTGTGACTGTGCGGAAAACGATGCTGATGGACAAACTTGTGCTTGTGACTGCCCAGGGTATGGGTATGCCCGTCTATCGTATGCCAGTGGCTCATCCCATGGGTATGACTCCCTATCGTATGCGTATGACTGTCGATGTTGTGCCAGTGACTCATGCTGTGACTGTGGCTGCCATTTGAGCCCGTACTGCCGCCGGGACTTACGTTTCCGGTATTTCCGGAGATGCTCACCGTTTTGCTGTAGTTTGTGGACATCCCGCCAGTGTTCCGGCTGACTCCGCTGACGTAATGGGTATGGCCAATGGCCAGGGTTTCCGAGTCACTGAAATAGTGATGGTGGCTGTCCACGCTTACCGTATG
>JAFUZM010000379.1 GCA_017476605.1 Clostridia bacterium | reverse complement strand
GCCAACGGCAACACCGACAGCGACGCCAACGGCAACACTGACAGCGACGCCAACGGCAACACCGACAGCGACGCTAACGGCAACACCGACAGCGACGCCAACGGCAACACCGACAGCGACGCCAACGGCAACACCGACAGCGACGCCGACGGCAATACCGACAGTGACGCCAACAGCAACACCGACAGCGACGCCAACGGCGACACCGACGGTGACACCGATGCTGACACCAACAGCAACGCCGACAGCGACACCGACGGCAACATCAACGTTGACGCCAACACCGACAACAACACAGATTGCAATGCCACAATTAGATGCTGCTGAAGAGGAAAACCAACTATCCGAAGTGATGGTAGGTTCTTATATTACCTTTGGTTCCTATGAGCAGGATAATGATCTTTCAAACGGTAAAGAAGATATAGAGTGGCTTATACTGGATTATGACGCAGAAAACAATCGGGCACTTCTACTGAGTAAGTATGGCTTAGTCGCAAAGCCGTACAATAGAACTGATACTAATGTGACCTGGGAGGATTGTACATTACGAAAATGGCTGAACGGGGAGTTTCTAAATGATGCATTTAATGCTGAAGAACGTTCTGCTATTCAGATGACTTCAGTAGATAATAGTTCCTCGCAAGGATACAGTAAATGGAGTACTAATGGCGGAAACAATACACAAGACCAGGTATTCCTGTTAAGTTATGCAGAAGCAAACAGGTATCTTAGTGTAACCCGCAGCGACTTTGACAACATGGATTCAAGAGTGGCCCCGACTGCATACGCAGTCAAAAGTGGTGCTACATTGTCCAGTAGCTATACGACCAATGATGGTAGTGCGGCGGGGTGGTGGTGGCTTCGGTCCCCAGGTGATTTTCAGCGCAATGCGGCATGTGTCCTCAATTTTGGTTCGCTCGACTCCTACTATGTTTACGATGAGTCTGGTTGTGTTCGTCCGGCTTTATGGGTGAATCTTGAATTTTTAAGTCAAGAACTAATATTGAGGGTGTTCTCAGAACCAGGGCCAACACCAGAGGCGATATCGACGTCAATGCCTACATCGACAGCAACGGTAGAATCTAGAGATGTTGATGAAGGGAAAAATCAAATTTCTGAAGCGGAAGTGGGTTCTTATGTTACCTTTGGTTCCTATGAGCAGGATAATGACCTTTCAAACGGGAAAGAAGATATAGAGTGGCTTGTGCTTGACAGAGATGATGAAAAAGCGCTCATCATCAGCAAATATGTATTAGATTGGAGACCGTATAACGATACTTCAACGGATGTTACATGGGAAACGTGTTCTCTTCGAAAATGGTTAAATGAAACATTTATTAGCTCAGCGTTTAGCACTGAAGAACAAAGTAGCATACTTAGTTCGACAGTTACAGCGGACCAGAATCCAACATATAAATCATCGGCAGGGAATACTACAATAGACAAGATCTTTCTGCTCAGCACTTTAGATGTAGATAAGTATTTTAGCTCCAGCAAAGGACGAGATTGCAAAGGAACAACTTATTGCAATGAGCAGGAATCTTACAAGGATGGTGTATATGGATATTGCATGTGGTGGCTTCGCACTCCTGGTCGCAATGTTAATTCTGCAACGTTTGTATATAGTGGGTACGGGTACAGCTACGCTCTTGCTGTGGACAAAAAGTTCGGTGTACGACCCGCTTTGTGGGTGAGTTTTGACTCAGTAAATCAAGAAACATCATCAAAGCCAACTACAGTCCCAGAAACAACATCTGAGCAGACACAAACATCGTCATTAACTCCAACTTCTACACCAACGGAGATGCCGAGACCAACACAAACATTCACGCCGCAATTAAAAGATGTTGCCAAAGTGGAAAATCAACTATTTGAAGCGAAAGTAGGTTCTTATGTTACCTTTGGTTCATATGAGCAGGACAATGATTCTTCAAATGGAAAAGAAGATATTGAGTGGCTTATATTGGATTATGACGCGGTAAACAATCGGTTGTTTCTGCTGAGTCGATATGGTCTAGATACGAAACCGTACAATATATCTAGCACCAAAGTGACGTGGGAGACATGTACCTTGCGGAACTGGCTGAACGGGGAGTTTCTGAACGACGCATTTAGCGCAGTGGAACAGTCGGTTATCCATACAACTTTGGTGGACAATAGTGCTTCGCAAGGAAACAGAAAATGGAGCACCTACGGAGGGAGCAAAACTCGGGATCAAATCTTCTTATTAAGTTACGCGGAAGTGAATAAGTACTTGAGCGTAGCTAGTAGCATCAGTAAAAATACGAAATTAAGAGTAGCTCCGACAGCATACGCGATCAATGAAGGTGCTTATAAGAGCAGCGAAAATAAGACTACCGACGACAGCGCGGCCGGGTGGTGGTGGCTTCGGTCACCCGGTGACTCGCAGGACAATGCAGCAAGCATCAGTATTGGGGGATCGCTCTACAGCTACGATGTCAGATATGATTCTGGTTGTGTGCGTCCGGCTTTATGGGTGGATCTCGACTCATTAAATCAAGATGAAATGCCATTGCAGAACGGCTTGGATGCTAATACTATTCAACACCCGGAAGGCAAATGTATTGCAAATAAAGTCAATATTCGAGAAAAGCCTGAAATGAATGGAAGGTCAGTAGGCATATTGAATAGAGGTGATACATTAAAAATTCTGTATGTTGATGGAGAATGGTGCAAGATCCAAGCAGGGGAAGTTATAGGATATATAAAGGCGCAATATATTGATTTTGGTGAGGAGAAAAGAGATTCTTCTGAAGTGGAAAGCGAAGAAGTAGAACTTGAATCTGCAGAAACAGAAAATGGGTCTGTAAAAGTTGGATCCTATGTTTTCTTCGGCTCTTATGAGCAAGACAACAATTTATCAAATGGAACAGAAGATATAGAATGGCTTGTACTGGATTATGATGCAGCAAACAATCAGTTACTTTTGCTGAGTCGTTATGGGCTGGACATGAAGCCGTACGATAATGCATCTCTTTTTAACCGCGGAATATGGGAGACATGTACTTTGCGGAGCTGGCTGAACGAAGAGTTTTTGGATGTGGCGTTTAGTCAAGAGGAGAAGTCTGTCATCCTAATGACCTCAGTAGACAATAGTTCATCACAAGGATACAACGAGTGGAAAGATTTATGGAGAACTTCTGTCTGGAATGGGAACAGTACTCAAGATCGAGTCTTCTTACTAAGTTATGCGGAAGCAAATAAATATCTGAATGTAACTTATGAGGATCATGATAATACGAAGTCGAGAGCAGTTCCGACAGCGTATGCGATCCAAAAAGGTGCTATAACGTATAGCGGTACTGGGAAATGGTGGCTTCGATCGTCTGGTTCCTTGGATGGATATGCAGCTGAAGTTAAATACGATGGATCACTCTACGACAGTCGTGTCACTATTGAGACTAACTGTGTACGTCCAGCTTTATGGGTAAAGTTTGACTCATCAAACCTAAATACAACAATAAGGCTAGCTGCAGTTCCAAAAATAACATCTGAAGAGTTACCAATGTCTTTACCAACTCCTACACCGTTACTAACACCCACGCTGATGCCGCTACCAACATCAACACCGGAACCAGATCAACTCCAACAGAAAACCCTTTCAGGAAAAGGAACCGGATTTGGAGGAGACATTGTTGTTACGCTGAGTATTGAGGATGGTGTGATTACAGATTGTGCCATAGAAGCTGAAAACGAAGTACTAGGTGGAACGGCCATTGATGAACTGGCTGCGCAAGTGGTTACTAAGAATGGCGCAGACATAGACGGTGTATCTGGAGCAACCCTTACATCAAATGGCGTAAGAGATGCAGTCAAGGATGCATTAGGAAAGGATAAATGACTATTCCAATAGGAATAAGTGTATGGGATTGCTTTGGCGCAGCTGAATGGCACTCTCGGATGGCTGTTCGTGTCATCCGAGAGTGGTCACTTCTTCAAGAAGATTGATGTATGTTTCATTATGAAGAACTAAATCAAGAGGGAGGCGAACGGATATGAATAAGCTGTTTACAGTTTTGCTTGCTGTTTTCATGGCATTTTTTAGTACGGCGCTATCTGAAACGGTATCTTATATAGATAACGGTCTGTGGATAACGGTACCAGATGGATGGCAGGATAGCGGGGGATGGTGGACCAATGATACAGAAATGGTCAACTTTTCTACGATGGATATCTATACTATATTGCCAACGGGTTCAGATATTAAGGATTATGATAAACAAGATATTATAGATCAGTTGTTTTTAGGTATGGATATTGATGCAAAGAGCTATCAGAAAATTAAGACTCAACGTGATTGGGGAGCTGGAGCGGCAAAGGTGGAGATGGAAACCTATCCATATTCAATGGAAATTGGCATGATTCTAGTCGATACAGCACTGTGTACTATTATGTATGCAGAGACAGCTCAGTCATCTTTGTCTGATGAGGGAATTACGAAAGCGTTCAAATGGATTTCAAATGAAGCGCCGGAAGGGTTTGAACAAGATGACAGTAGAAAAAACACAATAACCGCAGAAGGATACTATTTGTATAAAATACCAGCGGTCGTTAACTTGAGCGAGAATGATTTCAATATTGTATATTTGGATATGCCGAGTGATACGCTTTCAGTTACGCGTAGTGGATATAGCTATTCCCAAATTAATTCGCTATTAAAATTTGGGGAATCAACTGAGATGATTATTTGGAAAATTGGCGAAGATGGGTTGAATGGTGAAGGCGCAACTGTAAAGATTCGGATAAAGCAAAACAAGTATCCTGACATGGATTTCAGAGATCCTGATATTGCAAGTATTTTTATGGCATCATTAGCCAATCAATTGTCTGTAGATGGTCATTATGAAATGGAGACTTATAACGGAATTCCGTATGGTTCATTCCAATCAATTGTGAGTCAACATGAAATTCGCTATGCGACAATTATTAATGGAAGCATCATCTATGTTTTTGAAAGTTCGGAGCAGGAGTTTACCGCCTCAGATAAAGACATGCTGTATAAAGTATTAAACAGTATTTCTCTTGTGGAATAAAGTGGAAAAGAAAGAAGAATTAAAAGCGATCCTGATGCACAAATGCCCGGTTTTTATTTGATATTACCACTGTCAATTCTGCTGACGTTTGTCTGCATCCAAGAAGTTAATAAGAATAATTGCAGCTTGAGCAGATAACTGCAGAAATGTTGGATATTAATAAAAATGAAGCAGAATACAGGATGTTGACAAAATAGAACCATAGATGGATACAGCGGTTATTGATAATACTCTGCTAGTAAAGTCCATACAGAAATCAAAATATGAATCCTGGGATGAAATCCGAAGGGAGAGATCACAATTACTAGATATAGATATACAGTTGCATCTTGTATGAATGTGGGCGGACGCGAACACCAAGAGGATGCGATCAAGGTGTCTTCGCTCAAAGGCTCTACCGGGAAAGGCATGTTGACAATCCTGAGTGATGGCATGGGAGGATTGGCAGAGGGCGAAAGGTTCAGTGCAATTGCAACAGAGAAAATGATCCAAATATTTGAACAGTCTCCTCCACTTGAGAATCCTGCTGAGGAATTGCAGTATTGTTACAGTGAAACTCAAAAAATAGCCATCATGTCTCAGCCAGCAGAGGAGGCCATGATGGGAGGAGCGACAGTTACAGCTGCATTATTCCGGGAAGGAAAATGCACCTGCCTTTCTGTAGGAGATAGTCGAATATATCTCAAACGTGGGGATGGATTAATCACCATTAATCGTGAGCAGACATTGGGAGTGCGGTTGGATGAGAGAGCAGCTATGGGGATACTCACCTGGGATCAGGCAAAAAACAATATGAATCGGGGATCCCTCATTGCCCATCTTGGCCGAGAATCTGGTATAGAGCCAGACATAACTTCTCATCCATTTTCATTGAAACCGGGGGACATTGTGCTGCAGATGAGTGATGGAGTATTTGGAACGCTTACGGATGATGAGATTCTTCAGTGCCTTGGTACGGAATCCTTACAGGAAGCTGCAAACAAAATAATAGATGCAACAATAGAAAAACATAAACGACATCAAGATAACTGTAGCGTGTTAATGACAAAGGTCATGTTAAATACTGCAGAATAGAAGGAGGAATCTGGATTGATAAGAAATATTCTATTAAATATGGCAGTTGCGGAAGGCTTGACTCCAAGCGAATCTCCTGGAGGAGCAGATGATACTTCGGGAATTTCTGGGCAAAATTCCCCTTCAGATGGCGGAGCACCAGCAGTTGGATATTTAATGACTGACAATGGTGGGGAAACACAAGGGACAGACTCAACCGGCCAAACGGAGAATGGCGTGACAGAAACTGGTGAAGGAACACAAGAAACAGGCTCAGACGACCAAACGGAGAATGGCGCGACAGAAACTGGTGGAGGAATACAAGGAACAGACTCAACCAACCAAACAGGAACTGTCGTGGAACAAACTGGTAGAGGAGCAAAAGGGACAGACTCAACTGGCCAAACGGAGAATGGCGCGACAGAAACTGGTGGAGAAACACAAGGAACAGACTCATCCGACCAAACGGGAACTGACGCGATACAAACCGGTGAGGGAACAATAGTAGTAGAGGCAATACCTGATGAAAGTAAACCTAAACCCAAAGGCGGATTCCCAATTTTACTGTTGGTTCTGATTGTATTGCTTGCGATCTGTGGCGTTCTTCTGGCGTATTTGCTAAAGAGAAAGAAGAAAAAGGTCAAGAAGAAAGAAAAACGGAAGAGCGAAAAAGTAAATCCCGTGAAAACAGAGGTAGAAATACGTAATGATGTAAATGCCATTTCCTGTGGAATTGCTCAGACAATCGGAGCCAGAGATCAGCAACAGGACAGCGCATACTGCTCCAACTGGAAGGAAATGGTAGCGGTGCAAGCGAGGGGAATTCTAGCTGCGGTCTCAGATGGTATCGGAGGACTGCAGGATGGAAATCTTGCAAGCCAGGGAGCAATGCAGGCAATGCGTGCGGCATTTTTGGAGAATCATCCTAATGCCAACAGTGCAGATCGACTGCTGATGTGCGCAGCGGCAGCACAGAACAAGGTACTGGAAATCAATCGGACAGGCAATCGGTGCGGAGCGACACTGGTGAGTGTGCTGATTACGGGACGGGAAATGAATTTCCTGTCGATCGGAGACAGCAGGATTTGCTTGTATCGATCCGGGGCTTTGCTGCAATTGAACCGGGAACACATCTTTGGCCGGCAGAATGCTGAGAGGGAGAGCTTTGAAGGCAAAGGCGAACAGATCACGGCCAAACGTGCGGGAGCGCTGACTTCCTATCTCGGAAAGGAAGAACTTACGCTGATAGATCGTTCTTTGCATCCGCTCAAATTGTTGCCAGGGGATCGGGTCATCCTGATGAGCGATGGCGTTTTCAACACGCTGTCGGATGATGAAATCATCAGCTTCATGCATATGAGTGCACAAGATGCAGCTGATTCGATCATCAAATCGGTAAATGATCGAGCAAATCCAAGGCAGGATAATGCGACCATACTTGTGATTGGAATAGGATAAGTATGAAGAAGATATGGGCATGTTTATTGGTCGTTGTGTGTTTGTTCTGCACGACGGCCTATGCAAAGGAAGCACCTTTGGAAATTCGAAAATCCGTACTTCGGGTATATGGATTAGTTACAGGTACGGGAACATATCGAGGAAGTGCCAGCGTATACGGTGTCAATCCAGATGATCGGCTAAACGATACTGGAATTGGTGATTGGACAGGTTCCTCATTTGTAATTGGACATTCGGGCGATGAGGGAACGTGGCTTGTAACCAATCGGCATTGCGTAGATGCAGAATATGCCGAACCGGATTTAGGGTATCTGACAAAAAATGGAATTAAGTTGCGGAATTACATCTATATTCTTACAAAAGATATTGACAGTGCAATTCCAGCAGAAGTGAAGTACATTTCTAACCGGACAGATTTGGCCATTTTGTATGTAAAAAGTGGCTTGAGTGACAGAAAACCATTGAAAATATGGACGGAGTCTCCGGATGATTTAGTACAGAAGACAGTGTATTCTGCAGGCTTCCCAGGTGCTGCGGAGGATATAAAAAGTGATGCAGCAAAAGATAAGGTTAATTCAGAATATACGAGTGTTACTTTAACAGATGGAAAGATATCCAGAATCATTCCATCGAACGAAACAGAAGTCGGCGAGGTTATCCAGCATACGGCAACAATTAACAGCGGGAATTCCGGCGGACCATTGGTTGACGAGGACGGAAATGTTTTAGGGGTTAATACATGGTCATCTGTAAGAGGAAATAATACATTCTGGAGTGTTTCAAATAATGAGCTGATTCGTTTCCTGCAGAACAGTCATGTTGACTATGAAGCAGGGAAAAGAGTCTTTGAGATAACTCCCGCGGTCATTGCAATCGGCGCGGTTGCAATTGTCATTGTCATTCTGATTGGGCTGATTGCGCATCAGAATAAAGTGAATCAGGAACAGAATCTGCGGATTCAGGAAGCACTCAAAAAACGGCTTACTCAATTCACGTCTGTGATTGTTGGAGATCCGAAAAAGAAAACCGGTTCATCAGGAACAGCATCTGGCTCGCAGCCAAACCCTGCATTTTCAGGTGGCGATATTGCGAGTATGAAGACCATTGTTGCGGATATTGACAAGCAACAAGCATCTGCACAGAGCAAGCCGGCAGCTGTGCCAACCAGAGCATTGGTTTGTGATGCTGGCGTCTTCAAGGGAAAGCGGTATCCGATTGCAAACAAGATGGTGCTTGGACGTGACCCGAAGCGCTGTGATATTGTGTTCCCAATGAAAACAACGGGTGTGTCTGGCGTACACTGTACCATTCAATTTAGTGGCGACAAAGTCATGGTGAAAGACGAGAATTCCACCTGCGGAACGTTCCTGGATGGGAAAAAGCTGCCTGCGGGGCAATGGATTACACTGCACAGAGGTCATCCACTGGGCATCGGTTCCAGTGATCAGGTATTTACACTGCATTCAAATAAATAAAAGATAAAGGAGACACAATTATGAGCAGGATGAATTATCAGGACAACTCAAATATCTTTTCGGATGTATCCATGGTGACATCCGGAACCACCGAGCCCGTTGGGCCGACCATACCCTCAGATAGCGGCTATGGGAAGACTTCGGATGAAACCTGGGCAAAAACGGAGCCGTTGGATGATGGAAAGACGGAAATTGCTGGTCAGTTTGATGTCAATGGAAAATCGGTTTCGCCGACTGTCGGATGGCTGATCTGTATAAAGGGCCCATGCAAAGGTGAGGACTTTAAACTGCATACGGGCTGGAATTATATCGGTCGTGGTCATGGCAATGAGGTCAATATTCCGGATCCCAAGGTGGATCGGAGCAATATGGCGAAGATTGCATATGATGACCGTTCAAGAATTTTTGTGATTGCACCGGGTGACAGCACTCGCAATCTGACATATTGGGGCGGAAAGCCACTTCTGATGCCAACACCAATTAGTGCGTATGATGTAATCTCTGTTGGCGATAGCGATTTGATGTTTGTTCCGCTGTGCGGAGAACATTTTTCATGGGAGGAGTAAACATTGGATAAACTGTGCTACTACTGCATGACTCCAACAATGAAGGGGAATACTTGTACGGTATGTGGCAAGAAGGCGTCCTCAAATGAGGATACAAGGAACAGTGGAGTGCTGCTTCCTGGTACGGAACTGGATGGAGGCAGTGTTGTCGTTGGTGAAAAGATTGGCAGAGGCGGCTTTGGAATCACGTACTGCGCTTTGGATCGAGAGAGCGGGAAACGTGTGGCATTAAAGGAGTTTATGCCAAATCATCTTGTCAACCGTGCATCGGACGGGAAAAGCGTAATCGTCCTTTCCGGAGAAGATGATGCATATATCCAGTCACGGAGAAGCTTTAAGCGTGAAGCCAATATTCTAAATACCCTGAGGCAGCATCCCAATATTGTAAAAGTAATGTTTACGATTGAGGAAAACAACACTGTTTATTACGGGATGGAATACCTGAACGGAGTGAATGTTGCAGTATGGGCAGCGAAGCATTGCAAGGGCTTGATCAGCGGCGAGGATGCATTCAAGTTGCTTTTGCCGGCAATAGACGCCCTGATTTATTGCCACAGAAAACACGTACTCCATCGGGACATCAGTCCGGATAATATTCTGGTTGTCAAGCTGGACAACGGCCAAGAAACCGTCAAGCTGATTGATTTTGGTGCAGCACATGCAGCAATAGAGAATTTTACGAAAACGTTTCCCAGCGTTTTGAAACAACATTTCTCGCCTATTGAGCAGATGACAAGAGGCGAAGATCAGGGAACGTGGTCGGATGTCTATTCATTTTGTGCAACCATCTACTTCCTCATTACAGGTAAACCGCCGACATCCGCATTGGACGTTGTGACATCAAACAATGCCAGAATTGAACTTCCGAGCAAATTGGGAGCGAATATTTCGGAGGATGCAGAGGATGTTTTGATGCACGGCATGGTACAAGATTACAGGAAACGCATTCAAAACATGGAGCAGCTTCGGGAAGAACTTGCTCGAGCTCTGAAAATAAAGGTTCCTCCGTATAGGGATCCGGTGATCGTATCGGAACCGAAACCCGCACCTGCTCCGGTACCTGTGCCCGAAACAAAGCAAGAATCGAATACGATACCTGTGACTGTACAGGAGCAGACGCCAAACCCAGTCCCAGTGCCTGAGCCAATGCCAGAACCCGAACCGGTTCCAACGCATAAACCAATTCTGACACCACCAGCGAATAATCATAAAGCAGGGACACGTTGCTTTCTATATCTGGTGCAGTTTGTCTCAATTCTTGCCATCTCAATTGGGTTGGTTAATTCTAACGCACTTCCATTATTTTCCGCTTCCCTGTCCATTCCAGGTATAACAGATGGCGAAGTGCTGGCTAACGGTCTACTTTACACCTGGCTTTTCTTTGCGGTGTGCACGTTCTTTTTGGTTGCTACATCAAGACATGGAACACTGGGAATGCGCGCTGCGAACTTGGCATTTGCAAAAGGGAATGGTTCTGGTGGGAATATTCTTAAATATGGTTTGTTTTCGCTGTTAACAACCTCACCGATTGGCTGGGTGGACGGGATTCTGATACTGATGAATTCACGCCCGATTTCGGACAGCATCTGTGGCTTGACGCTTGAATGGCAGAATTTGGGACTCATTGAATCTGGCAGTTCAGAGACAAGCTCTCAGAAAAAGGTGGAAACTGTAAATGGCTCGGGAAATCCAGCACCAATTGTGGTAGAGCCAATACCGGAACCGCAACCGCAACCCGTCTCAATACAACAGCAGAATCAGGAGCAGCATAGAACATCGCAGACTCCAAAAAGTCAAAGAGCAGATGCAGTCGCTGCTTTGACAGGCATAGAAGGGCCGATGAGAGGGAAAAAGCTCATTGTACACGATAAGGATTGCATGGGCAGGAATCCTTCAGCTGTTCAACTGGTAGTAGGCAGTGAGGATGCAACGGTTGGGAGAGTTCATTGTCAGTTCCATTACGCGAAGAGCAATGGTAAATGGGGAGTGGTTAACTTTTCAAGCAACGGACTGTTCATTAATGATACGTTTATTGCAAAAGATGAACATGACCAGGGAAAACCTGTTGTCATTCCGCATGGGGCAATCTTAAAGATTGGACACAGCAAGTATAGGTTTGAATAACGGTTAAAAATATTGATTGATTTCTGAATCAGACAGAGGAGTCATATCTATTGTGCTGAATGGTTCTGTCACAAGCAGGTACTTGACAGAATTGAACGGCAAATCAGCGAATTTAAAAGTGCCTGCAGAGGAGCCATATCCATCACCGGTGCGATGGTTTTGACACAAAGCAGGTAACTACAAAATGGCTCTGCGAAGCAACGGACACAAATGTATCTGCAGAGGAGGCATGTATGAAATTCCGAGTCGTTGGCAGCATTGTCTTAATGATTTTGCTTTGCCTTTTTTCAATTGGTATCACTGAGAGTGAGCAGCAGTTTGCGATTCAGCAGATTGATGTTTCAGCGATGGGCGAAATCTATGCAACGGTTTTTGATCCTCGAATGGAGAATCTTCAGACAAAAGACTATTTTGTCACTTTGGATCAGCAAAAAATAGATGTTTCTGAGGTTGCGTCTTTGGATTCCGCAGGGATAGAAACAGATTGGCTGTTTGTTGTGGATCTCTCTGAGTATATTGCTGGATCACGGCGTATGACGGCTATGGCGGCAACACTGAACGGAATGATATTTGGTGGTGGTGTTAAAGCGGCTGTCGGAAAAAATGATAAAGTTGCTATTATTCCCACGGGAACGAGCATCGGGGATATTCAATTAACCAATAATGAAGAGCTGATCAAGAAACAAATCGCAGACTTAAAAGAAGACAAAAATGCCAAAGCTCTATTTGGGGAGATAAGCACAGCCCTGTCTTATATTGAGCGCGAGCGTACATTCAAGAAAAGATATGTGGTCGTTATTCTCTCTACAGGGCAGAATGATACATCTACCGGGGCAACATATGAGAAAATTCGTGAGCAGATTGCTAATGCGAATGTAACGGTATATTCCTTTGCGTATCTCAAAGACACGAATACTCTGGATCGCAAGAAAGTAGATAGTTATAATGCCCTTGCGCGTGCAAGCCGTGGCGGCGTTAATTTCGAAGTCGAAACGAGAGTGACAGATCCCAGCGTTCAGGTAAACCTTGCTATTGGCAATGAAATGCGATTCCGGTGCCTGATTATGGATGCTGCCGTCTCAGAAATTACCGAAGGCAGATTGAGCATTTCAGACGCTGAAACGTCACGAAATAATGACACGATGCGTTTGAACGATGACCAGAAGAAACTGATCAAAACTGCTGTAATTGCAAAACAGGAAGCTGCCGCAACACCGACACCGGGACCGACTCCAACACCGGAACCGCTTCCGACGGATACTCCTGAACCTGCTGCAGAAGGTATTTTTGGCCTCTCTCCGGTGATGCTGGGTGGCATTGCTGTAGCTGTAGTGGTACTGATCATCATCATTGTTGCGATTGTTAAGAAAAACAAGGGAAGAGAGGCAGACGATATATCGCCGACTGTCGATCCGATTCAACCAACTGCCGCAGAATCTCTCATCATGGCTGACATTGGCAAAACAGAGCCGGCAGCAGATGTAGTAGCACCAAAGGCAGTTTCTACCATCTTGGTTCGTCTTGAATCTGTTGGATTAAATGAGCCTGTTGTATATGAATCCCCAATGGTGGATGAACTGGTTATTGGCAGAGTGCCCAATGTATCCAGACTGATTATCAAAGGAGACCCGAAGATTTCGAGCAAGAATAGTAAGCTGACGTATAGAAATGGAACCATGTGTATTGAAGATCTTTCTTCTACAAACGGAACAAGGGTTAATGGAATGAAAGTGACAGGACAGGTTGTTCTGCATCAGCAGGATACTATAGGAATGGGTGTTACGAATCTGAGAATCAGCTGGAAGAAAACAAACGGATAAGCAGGTGGCTTCAAATCATCGACAGTACTGAATGGATCTTTGCTTTCTGCGAAGAAGATCTTTGAGCGGGCTGACAACAGCTCGAAGACAATTCTTTTTGAAAGCTCTATCTCCAGGCAATTCAAAAGGACTGCAACCATATCTGCCGCACCTCGTAGGCTTCAGTCTGTGAGGTGCGGCGCTCCCCAATAAGGTTGGAGATTGCTTTCGAGAGCCTGGGATGAAGCAGACTGCAAGATCAATGTACCGGTCCTCCAAATCATAACTTTCAAGGATTTGCCAGATATATTCCACGGGTTTATGAGCTGTTATCCCATAATCCCGCCGGGTTTTATGTGCCGTTTTCTGAATAGTTTTAAGACGCTCATTGTATGTAAGGAGACAAAATGAAAAAAGTAACTGCTTTGATTGTAATGATGCTGTTTGTGCTGGCCTGTTCAACAGCATTTGCCGGAAAAGCGGGATCATCAAGTTCATATGCGCCACCGAGAGGGAACAGTCGTGCAGGTTCCTCTTCATCCTATGCCTATAAGACTGTCAGCGTGCAAATGAAAGTATCCAGCTTTGAGCTAAAAGAAAAGCCATGGAACAGTTCAAGGACAATCTATACAAACACAAAAGATTATGAGCTGGTGGCATACGCCAAGTATCACGACAGAGGGAATGATATTTTTTGGATAAAAATAGAGTGCCCACCCAACAGCGGGACCTTTGGCTGGGCTGGAGCATGGCGATTTGATATTTTGCCTTCCGAGCTTGAATATCTGCCGTATGAATACTTTGATTACTGATTTTGAAAGGAACGGAAGAAAATGAAAAAGCTGGGAATATTTGTGTTGGCACTTGTTATGCTTTTTGCTTTTAGCGCGAATGCCTGGGCAGCAAACACAAAAGCGGACAATAACGCTAAGAAAGGCCTGATTGTTGATGAGGCTGGACTATATCGCTATAGCACAAGGTATCAATCTTTTGGCCCAAAAGTCGAACCGTATTATGCTTCCTTAAGTGATATTACTGATTCTACCTATGATGGAATTTACTCCAGACTGAGACTGATTAATCGCCAGGACTATAGCATTGGTGTCAGAGTTTCATGTGAAGTCTATTATAATGGAAGATATGACAACACGTATTCCTGGGAATATACAGATCTTCCGGCGAAAATAGGTTCATGTGATTTTTGGCTTGAAGAATTCAATCGAGCTGACTTGAGCAATGGAAGTCTTAAATCCGGTAATTATCTGTACAGCTGGTATATTGATGGGAAATGGCTGATTGATCGAGAGTTTAATATCTCAAGATAACACTTTAAGTCGAATAAATTTAATAGGAGCATATCAAGATGAAAAATAAATGGAGCGTCAAGAGCTGGATCTGGTTGATCCTTGCAATTGTTATCAATTTATATGCTAATTATCTTTTGTTGGGACAGGCTTATATTGCCTATAGAAGTGGCAATTTAAATCCAATGGGAGCTCTGCTCTGTATAATGGCAGTCTTATCGACAGCTTCATATATCTGGTTAACGGTCACTAAAAATAATGTTGCGCTGGGTGTAATATTTATTGTTGCTATTGCCAATATTGTAATTGGTCTCATTAATGGAGCTGGTGCCAGAGCTTTTACTGCTCTCATTGCTCCTTTGATTACGATTGCAATCATCAACGGAGACCTGGATTGATCATAATGTAAAAAAACTGAGAAGCAATCGGAACGATTAACCTGTTGGAATCCTCAGAAAAGATCCGGGATTTTTGGAAATCGTTCCGGTTGCTTTTTCATATACTTGACCTTTCTCGGATTAGTGATGGCATTCAACGCATTTAGGCTGTGCCGTACCCCTATATCTGTACTTTACGAATTTGACTTTGAATACTTAGATGCAAAATACATCTGCTAACAAGCATTCCGGAAAATGTATGGATCGTGTACGTGACTCTCACGGTACTACCCATACAGATGAATATCTATTCCGTTATTCCGGTCAGTTTTGTAGAAATTGTTAAGTAAAAGGAGGAGAATGCAATGGGAGTTTACCAAATATACACAAATACTGTCCATATACCGACGTTTATTCTTTATAAATGTCAGAAATGCAATACCATAGTTTCAACAGTAGGAACTTATGATATATCTGCATCTTATTCAAACAAGGGGACAAAAAAACAGGTAAACAAACGAACGACAGAGCATTATGAAATGTTGACAAAGGCAGTTAATGAGAAAACACAGCAATTACGGAACGATGTGCAGGAGATCGGTGAAGATTACCCACAAATACAATGCAAGTGTCCTAAATGTGGGAACGAATCACTATGCAAGATTTCAGCATCAGCAAATGAAAAAATCAGCCTGAAGATTGCTATTGTGATTACATTAGTGGTAACAGTGTTTTCTCTTGCTGATATATTCATGAGACCTGGGGGAATTGGCCAGAAATCCTTTGGAGATATCATTTTTGGAGTTTTTACAATGGCGCTCTTCCTTGTTTTTGGTATCGGTCTTGTGAGTACATTTGTGAAGTTTATCATTAACATGATCATGAAGTCGCAGACAATGAGCCTTTTTACCACAGTTCCGCCTCTTGCTTCTTCCGACAGGAATAAGTTGATACAAGCATCAAGGGAGAGAGATGTTTATAAAAATGTCGATTTTTCAGAAATCATGAAATACCCTGCTATCCTTGAATTAAAAAAGTAAACTTCACAAGCTGTTGATGATTCAGACAACAGACGTGTGGCTATATTCTATTGAAGCCCAATTTTGGGGTGGAACTGGACTTGATGGTAACGCATATTTATTCTGGTAGAATCTGTAGAGGGGAACCATGGATTATAAGAAAATATGTTTTTTCTGCATGAAAGAGTTATCTGAAGCAGATGGCAAGTGCGAGCATTGTGGATATGATAATCGTATAAGAAATAATGGAGTAGGCTTTCTTGCGGGTGGGGTACTTGGAAATCAGTACATGGTTGGCAAAGCACTGGGACGGGGCGGTTTTGGGATTACCTATTTAGGATATGACATGACGCTCCAAAGAAAAGTAGCAATTAAGGAATACTTTCCTGCGGACTTATGTGCAAGGGATTCAGTGACTCAAGATCTGCATTCATTTGATAAAGGATCAGAGGATGCATTCGAGAAAGGAAAACAACGCGCGCTCCGAGAAGCGCGACTGACAGCGAAGATCGATAATATTCCCAATATTGTTCGGACATACAGCGCAATTGAAGAGCATAATACTGTTTATATCATTATGGAGTATATAGATGGTATGACGCTTTCAAGTTTTGCCCAGCAACAATCCGGAAAGCTTCCCTGGATTCGTGTCTGGACATTGATGAAACCCATCATGCAGACACTGGGGGAGATTCATAAACGGGGAGTTGTTCACAAGGATATTAGCCCGGAGAATATCATGATCCGGTATTCGGATGGCATGCCAGTGCTTCTTGACTTTGGTGCAGCACAAAACACCACGAAAGGGAATACAGAGCATTCTGTAAACATTAATACCGGATATGCTCCACTGGAAGCATTTAGCACCGTAGGCGTTCAAGATGCACGCACAGATGAATATTCTCTTATGGCTACGATGTATTATTTGCTTACGGGCAAGAAACCGGCGTCTCCGTTAAATGTACTTTCTGGAATTGAAAAGGTGATTCCACCATCGCAGTTGGGTGCAGATATTTCAAGCGAAACAGAAGCGGTAATATTAAAGGGAATGTCTGTTCGCATAGAAGATCGTTATGCAACTATGGATGAATTGGCGGATGCGTTTGAAAAAGCTGGACGAACAGCAGGAACAATTGCCTATTCAAACGAACAGCTCAAAGATATAGTAAGTAAAAAAGATATAGTAAGTAAAGGGGTAGAGAATCAGAACGAAAAAAAAGAAAGCACAGGAAACACAAATAAGCTGAAGATCATTGTTCCAATTGTTGCCGTTTTAATCGTATTGGCAGTTTTTGTTATATTCATGTTGAATGGCGGTCAAAATAAAGATGTACAATCATCTCAGATAACTTTAGATTCAGAAGAACCCAAGCCAGAGCCTACACCGGAACCAACGCCAGAGCCTACACCGGAACCAACGCCAGAGCCTACACCGGAACCAACGCCAGAGCCTACACCGGAACCAACGCCAGAGCCTACGCAGAAACCGATGTCAACACCGACACCAACGCCTACACCGGCACCGACACCAACGCCTACACCGATGCCACAATTAAATAATGATGCTGAAGAAAAAACACTGTTTTCTGAGTTGAAAGTGGGTTCTTATGTTACCTTTGGTTTCTATGAGCAGGATAACAACATCTCAAATGGAAAAGAAGCCATAGAATGGCTTGTACTAGCAAGAGAAGATGATAGAGCGCTTATCATTAGCAAGTATGCATTGGATTGCCAAAAGTATAACGAATCTTGGGAGAACGTTACCTGGGAAACCTGCACTCTTCGTAAATGGTTAAATGAAACGTTCATAAGTGCTGCGTTTAGTGAGAAAGAGCAAAAGAGCATACTCAGCACTACTTTAACAGCAGAAAAAAATCCTGAGTATGATGTATCACCAGGAAAAGACACGATTGACAAGATATTTCTACTCAGTATATCGGAAGTAAATAAGTATTTTAGCTCGGATGATGGTCGGAAATGCCACGGAACGAACTATTGCTATATGCAGGGAGCATATACGTCAAATAATAGGTCCAACAATAATAACTGTTGGTGGTGGCTTCGGTCATCAGGCAATGGTTCTAACTTTGCTGCAAATGTGAGAAGTGATGGATCAGTAAATGCTAATGGTAACTATAACAATTATGCTCACGATGCCATCCGGCCTGCTTTATGGATCAGTCTTGATCAAAAAAATCAAGTGTCAATGCCACAAGCTGTTGATGCTGATGAAGAGAATAAACAATTTGCCAAAGCAGAAGTTGGTTCTTATATTACCTTTGGCTCATATGAACAGGATAACGATACCTTAAATGGGAAAGAAGATATAGAATGGCTTGTGCTTGCAAGAGAAGACAATAGAGCACTCGTTATCAGCAGGTATGCGTTGGATTGTAAAAAATATAACGAATACTTTAAAAATGTTACTTGGGAAACTTGTACTCTTCGTAGGTGGTTAAATGAAACATTCATAAGCAATGCGTTTAGCGAGAAAGAGCAAAAAAGCATACTCAATTCCACTGTAACAGCGGATGGTAATCCTAAGTTTGATATTTCACCA
This sequence comes from Clostridia bacterium, assembly GCA_017476605.1. Lineage (GTDB taxonomy): Bacteria > Bacillota > Clostridia > Christensenellales > Aristaeellaceae > Ventricola. Next base: position 3,312 of record JAFUZM010000379.1, on the reverse strand, counting down.
GGAAATGACGTAATTGACAAAGTATTTCTGCTCAGTACAGTTGAGGTGGATAAGTACTTTAATTCGGATAATGATCGACTATGCCAGGGTACACTTTATTGCTATGAGCAAGGAGCTTATAAAAGCAATGATAACTGTTATTGGTGGCTTCGCACGTCAGGATATCGCTCTTACAATGCTGTACGTGTTCGAAACGATGGCTCTGTTAACTATGCTGGCACCGAGATTAACTATGCTTATGTTGCGGTTCGACCGGCCTTATGGATTAATCTTGAATCAACAAATCAAGAATCAATCCTGACATCGGCACTGCAATTCACTGATACCGAAGAGAAAATAATTCCAGAGCAACCTGCGTATTTTTCTTATTCATATGACTATACTTCAGAAGTATTAGACAAGCAATGTGCGTTAGAAATAACAAAAGATGGTAAGAAACTTTATTCTGAAACTGGAGCTCAAGCGATCGTACTTGTTGTAAAATCCCTTGAGGGTCTTGATCCGCAAATATACGGTATGAATGTTATAAATGAGTGGGGAATAGGCTCAAAAGAACAGAATAATGGGATTCTTCTGGTATTGGCAGTTGATGATCAGGCTTTGCAGATAAGCACGGGAAGTGGCATAGACATGATATTGAACGATGCGGTTTGTGGAGATATATTAGATGAAAATATGTCACATTTCTCAGAAGGAAAATATGGAGAAGGACTTGTGGCAATATATCATGATATCTGTGATTACTTGATTTCTGCTTTGGGTGTATAAGCTTCTCAATGTTTTCAAAGAAGAGACAGCGTGCGATATAACGTTTATTACTGCTACTGTCAATTTGAGGATTGTTATTTATTCTGAAGCTTAAAGGTTTATCATTTTTGGGGATCCTGATATTGGCATTGATATGATCAAAGATAACTTAGATTGATCATTGCCTGAATGAACTATAAAACAATCGGGGCGGTTTTACTATAGAAGTTCTTAAAATCGGATGAATGGAGCCTATGGAAAATCACCTCGATTGTTTATATCTCGCCAAATACTATAGGCAAGGCAATTACAAGGGGCTCAGGTAGAATATTAGGAGATGAACATGGATTATAGGAAAACATGCTTTTCCTGCATGGAAGAATTATCGAAAATAGATAGCATATGTGAACATTGTGGATATGATAATCAAATTAGAAGCAATGGGATAGGCTATCTTGCCGGCGGATTGCTTGGAAATCAGTATATCGTTGGAAAAGCACTGGGACGAGGCGGATTTGGTATTACCTATTTAGGGTATGACACCGGACTCCAAAGGAAAGTAGCGATAAAAGAATACTTTCCTTCTGATTTATGCATAAGAGATCCGAATACTCAAGACTTGCATTCGTTGGATAAAGAATCTGATAATGCATTTGAAAAAGGGAAGCAACGTGCACTCCGTGAAGCGAGACTGACTGCGAGAATAGATAACATTCCCAATGTCGTGCGCACATATGGCGTACTTGAAGCTCATAATACTGTTTATATAATTATGGAGTATATAGATGGTATGACACTTTCAAGATTTGCACAACAACAGTCAGGGAAATTATCATGGATACGCGCTTGGGCACTGATAAAACCCATTATGATGACTCTGGGTGAGGTTCACAAAAGGGGAGTTGTTCATAAAGATATCAGTCCAGAGAATATTATGATTCGGTATTCGGACGGTATGCCGGTGCTTCTTGATTTTGGGGCTGCTCAAAATGCAACAACAGGAAATACAGAACATTCTGTTAATATTAATGCCGGATATGCGCCGCTGGAAGCCTTCAGTACAATGGGTGTCCAAGACGGGCGAACAGATGAGTATTCTTTGATGGCTACGCTTTATTATTTGCTTACAGGCAAGAAACCAGCGTCTCCATTGAATGTACTTTCAGGAATTGAAAATGTAGTTCCTCCCTCTAGACTGGGTGCAGACATTTCGAGTGAAACAGAAGCTGTTTTGTTAAAGGGAATGTCTGTCCGTATAGAAGAACGTTATGCAACCATGGGGGAATTGGCAGAAGCGTTTGAAAAAGCCGGTCGAACAGCAGGAACAATTGCCTATTCAGACGAACAACTCAAAGATATAGCAAGTAAAGGAGTACAGAATCAGAGTGACAAAAAAAGAGGCACAAATAAGCAGAGGATAATTGTTCCAATTGTTGTTATTTTAATCGCATTGGCAGTTTTTGTTTTATTCATGTTGAATGGCGGCAAAAATAAAGATGTACAATCATCTCAGATAACTTTAAATACAGTAGAACCAACGCCAGCACTGACGCCAACACCGGAGCCAACACCGGAGCTGACACCGGAACCGACACCGGAGCCAACACCGGAGCTGACACCGGAACAGACACCGGAGCCAACACCGGAGCTGACACTGGAGCCAACACTGGAACCGACACTACAAGTAGATGTTACTTTTGAAGGGGAAAACAAACTATCCGAACTGGAAGTAGGCTCATATATTACCTTTGGTTCATACGAGCAGGACAATGATTTTTCAAATGGCAAAGAGAGTATAGAGTGGCTTGTACTTGATTATGATGTGGTGAACAATCGGGCACTTCTGTTGAGTCGATACGGTCTGGATGCAAAGCCGTACAATTCATCCTTTTCGAAAGTGACCTGGGAGACTTGCACATTACGAAGTTGGCTGAACGAGGAGTTTCTGAATGAGGCATTTAGTACCAAGGAGCGGTCCTCTATTTTAATGACGTCAGTGGATAATAGTTTCGCACAGGTATATAGCGAATTTAGATCATCCGGAGGAAACAATACTCAGGATCGGATCTTCCTACTAAGCTGTGCAGAAGCGAATAAGTATCTGAATGTCACTGATATGGGTGAAAACAATACGAAATCGAGAATGGCTCCAACAGCCTATGCGATTAAAGAGGGAGCTTCTACGGATAGTAACTATGAGACTAACGATGGCGGGGTAACGGGATGGTGGTGGCTTCGGTCACCCGGCCGCAGTCAGCGCTATGCGGCGAGCGTCAGCCGTGGCGGCTCGCTCCTCTACAGCGGCGTGAGTCTTGGGTCTGGCTGTGTGCGTCCGGCTTTATGGGTGAATCTTGATTCTTTAGATCAAGAACAAACATCAAAATTAATTGATGTTACAGAGATAGCAGCAGAATCAACGCCGACACCAACGCTGACCTCGATAAAAACAATTTCGAGTGAACAGGAGCTTCTTGACTATTTCCCGCAAATTACTAAGGTTACCCGTGAATCCGGAATGTTTATTGATGAGATTAGAATAGAATTCAACCAAAAAATAGCAGTTGC
>JAFUZM010000378.1 GCA_017476605.1 Clostridia bacterium | reverse complement strand
GCCATTCTGGCCCTGTTCATCATCTTTGTCGTCTATCCGCTGGTTCTGATTCTCTATAAATCCGTCATCAATCCTGCGGACAACAGCTTTACCCTTGAGAACTTTACCCGGTTCTTTACGCGGAAATACTATACCAATACCCTCAAGAACTCCTTTGCCGTCACCATTGTTTCCACGCTCATCAGTGCCACGCTCGGCCTGCTGATCGCCTATATCACACGGCAGTACCGGATTGCCGGCAGCAAATGGCTCAACATCTGCATTGTTGTCAGTTATCTTTCTCCGCCTTTCATCGGCGCCTATGCCTGGATTCAGCTGCTTGGCCGAAACGGCATCTTTACGCGGTTCATCAACCAGCTCTTCGGCATCTCCTTTGGGGGCATTTACGGATTTGCCGGTATTGTCCTTGTCTTCTCCCTGCAGTCCTTCCCACTGGTATACATGTACGTCAGCGGAGCGCTGCAGAACCTTGACAATTCACTGAATGAGGCAGCGGAAAGCCTCGGTGCCAACAATTTCCAGCGCGTGACCGGCATCATCCTTCCTCTGGTTCTCCCCACGGTTCTGGCCTCTGCCCTTCTGGTTTTCATGCGTGTCTTTTCCGATTTCGGAACCCCCATGCTGATCGGCGAGGGATACCGCACCTTCCCCGTGGTCCTCTATAACCAGTTCATGGGTGAGGTCACCAATGACAGCTATTTCGCCGCGGCCCTGTGCGTCATCATCATGGCCATCACGCTGGTCTTCTTTTTCCTCCAGCGGTACATTGCGAGACGGCACAGCTATGCCATGTCCGCACTCAAGCCCATGCTGCCAAGAGCACAGCGTCCAATACCAAAGGCGCTCTGTCACCTCTTTGTCTATCTGGTTGTCCTGGTCGCGCTCCTGCCACAGCTGACGGTCATCGTCACCTCCTTCCTCAAGGAGTCCACCCCGGGCATTTTCACCAACCAGTTTACGCTGATCAACTATGAGACCATCTTCTCAAAGAATCCCCGCGTCATTCCCAACACCTATCTCTTTGGTCTTGCCTCCATCGCGCTGGTTGTGATCCTGGGCGTTCTCATTTCCTATCTGGCAGTACGGCGTAAGTCCATCATCACCAGTACGGTCGATACCCTGACCATGCTGCCCTATATCATCCCGGGGTCCGTTCTTGGCATCTGCTTCCTGTACGCCTTTGCCACGCCCCCGCTGGCGCTGACCGGCACCGCAATGATCATCATCATTGCTCTGACCGTCCGCCGCATGCCCTATACCATCCGCTCCAGCACGGCCATCATCAGTCAGATCAGCCCCTCCATTGAGGAAGCCTCGGTCTCTCTCGGCGCCTCCGAAATTCGCTGCTTCGGTGAGATCATGCTCCCCATGATGATGCCGGGTGTCATTTCCGGTGCCATCATGAGCTGGGTCACGGTCATCAGCGAGCTGTCCTCCTCCATCATGCTCTATCGCGCCAGCACGCAGACCCTGACCGTTTCTGTCTACACAGAGGTCATTCGTGACTGCTTTGGCAATGCTGCGGCCTATTCCACGGTCCTGACCATTACCAGTATTCTCTCCCTCCTGATCTTCTTCAAGGTAACAGGCAGAGATGACATCAGCGTCTGATTTCCGCACTTTTCCATGATGGAATCCCCTGGCCCGCAGTTCAAAGCTGCGGGCCTTTCGGCGCGCTAGGGAGATGCGTACCATCCCATACCGTCCCGCATTCGGACCATTACCAGCCTAACATGCGATACACTCATGGCAATTGCGTTTACGGATACACAACATACGAACTTCCTGCATTTTGGGCTGTTCTTTCTGCCGTTTTGTGATATACTATTGTCTCAAAACATACCGAAGGAGAAAACGATCATGACAAATGCAGCAAAAGTCAGTGCCTTTCTTGATGAGGCCAAGACGTTTTATTTTCTGACTACCGACGGCGATCAGCCCAAGGGACGGCCTTTTGGGTTCCATTTGCTGGTGGACGATACCATCTATTTCGGATGCGGAACGTTTAAGAACGTCTTCCGGCAGCTCACGAAAAATCCAAAGGTTGAGGTTCTGGCCGTTAACGGTGGTGAGTTCCTCCGCTATGACGGCGCCGCCAAGGTCGTAAAAGACGACGCCCTTCTTGCAAAGGTCCGCGCGGCAATGCCCCAGATCATGGATATGTACGATAAGAACGGATGGGAAATGGGTCTGTTCTGCCTTGAAAACGGCCATGCCGAGATTCGCGGCATGATGGAGCTCAAGGAAGAGTTCGACGTATAATTTTCGAGATTCATGATAGAAGCCCGGCCTTTGTCCTGTTCTCATCGCTTGGCGATGGAAATAGGAACTCGGAAATGGGCAAATGAAGAGGAGGAACTCCATGACAAAACCGGATCATTTTGTAAAGCGCATTCTGATGAGTGCTCTCGGCGTCATCATCTGCGGCATCAGCGTAGGCATGTTCAAGCATGTCGCCCTGGGCGTCGATCCCTTCCAGGCACTGATGAGCGGACTGGATGCGCTCATTCCCATTCATTTCGGAACGCTTTATGTCATTGCAAACATCGTGCTGCTCTGCTTTTCCCTCATTCTGGATCGCAGCAAGATCGGCCTTGCAACGCTCATCAACCTGTTTTTCCTCGGATATATTGCCGAGTTCTCTCAGGGCTGCATGCGGCAGCTTTTCCCCAATCCGGGGCTTCCCCTGCGGTTCCTCATTCTGGCCATCGCCATTGTGATCATGTGTCTGTCCTCCGCCTTCTATTTCACCGCCAACCTCGGTGTCTCCACCTATGACGCCGTGGCCCTGATCTGGTCTGAGCGGCAAAAGCAGATTCCGTTCCCCATCTGCCGGATCATCGCAGACCTCTGCTGTGTCATTCTTGGCACCGTCCTCTGCCTGGCTGCCGGGTTTACCGTGGGCCAGGTCCTGGGCGAGGTCAACATCGGAACCATCATTACCGCCTTTTTCATGGGTCCTCTGATTGAGTTCTTCAATGTCCATGTTGCCCGGCCATTCCTAAACCGATAAGAAAAAGCGCTTCACTTTATTGTGAAGCGCTTCTTTTATTATCGCTTTAGGATCAGGCTCCAGAGCATGATGGCCGGGATGGAACAAAGGGTCGAGAAAATGACGATCCGGGTTGCAAACTTGGGATCCCGATCGTATTTTGACGCCAGCATGGTGGTGGTGGCTCCTGCCGGCATTGCCGCTAGGAGGGTGCTGACCCCCGTGACCGTCTTGCTGACCGGAAGCAGGGAGCAGGCGATAAACACGATCGTCGGCAGGATCACGAGCCGGTGGATGGTAAACATCGCCACCGTCTTGTCCACCAGTCGGGTCAGATCGATTTCACTTAGGATCATGCCGATGACCATCATCGACATGGCCGTATTGCACTTGGCCAGTGTCTGGATGGGCGCCAGGATCAATGCAGGAACCGTCATGCCTGAGATCATGACGATGAGTCCCAGAATGCAGGCAATGACGCAGGGATGCGTAATGACCTTTTTGGCGGCTGCCTTCTTGTCGCTGACGCCGGAGAAGATGGCAAGGCCCTCTGACCACATCATGATGCGCTGGGGAATCAAGTAGATGCTGCCCAGCATGAGTCCGAGGGAGCCGAATACACCCTCAGCCACCGGGTTCCCAAGAAAGCCGGCATTGGAGCAGATCATCGCATAGGCAAGATTGCACCGCTCATCCTCTGTCTGCTTTTTAAAGGCCAATTTACCATAGATGACCGCCAGAACCTGAATCCCGATGGAGATTCCGAGAATCCAGAGACAGTCTGCCGCCATGTCGCTGGTCAGCTTCGTCATAAACGAATTGAAAATGTTGCAGGGAAGAATCACGAGCAGCACCAGGTCTGTAATGTTCTTCTCGCCCTCTTTTCCCACGATTTTCAGCTTTCCCACCAGAAAACCGACGGCAACCATCACAAAGATGTTAAACTCAAGGCTTAAAAGTTCCTGCATATTTGTCCTTCCATTTCCCGCGATTCGGGCTAATTTCCCATTTCCTGGTCAAGGAGCCTCAGTACCGCCTCCGCCGTCGGCGGGCACCCGGCTACAAAGCAGGTTCCGCCGGCACAGCACTGACCGATCCCGATCCCCTCAAAGGTCTTTCCCTTAAAGCCCTGTCCGATATGAATCTCAGGGCCGCCGGAATAATGGCCGTTGTAAAGGGCCCGCGCCAGCGCCGCAAAGCAGGCCGAGCAGGCAGAGTCCGCCTGCACCCCGCACGTGAGCCTTCCCACAATGCCGCTGGGCCGGGTCACTGCCGGCTGATCCGTTGGCTGATTGAGCTCCACAATGTCCTCGGGTGCAACGGCCGTGCTGCCGCCGCCGTATTTTTCAGCAAGGGAAACATAGGGAACATCCGAAAGACTGAGTCCCATGAGCTGACAGCCATAGGCATCCAGCTGGACCGCATCCGTACCAACATACATCCGGTTGGTTTCCACCGGATTGCCGCCCTCCTCAAAGTCGAGGTCGCCGCAGATGCTGTCCACCACAATCAGCCGGGGACGGAGCGCTGCGCCAAGCGCCGCAATGGGCTTTTGCAGTCCCATCGCATGGAAGTGACGCTTTTCATAGTCCGGAAGGCAACCCTTGAGGTTCTTGAGCGCACAGGTCATGATCGTCTGCCCATGTCCCTTCAGGACCGGCAGATCCACAAGGAGTCCCGCATCCAGTGCCCGGCAGCAGATGTCAATGTTTCCAATGGGCGTTGAAACGCTGCGGACGCTGTCCCGCTTAAGATCATAAAAGGGAACGCCGTATTCCTTGCAGACCGCATCATAGCCGGCGGTACGCATGGCCCGCATGGTGTTGTCGCCAATCCAGCTGCCCTCAATCACGGAAATGTTCCGGACGCCTTCTGCCTTAAAGTATTCAATGCATCCGGAGAGAACCCCCGGATGCGTCGTGGATCCGCTTTCCGGCGTTCCCGCGATCACCAGGTTGGGTTTGAGGGCAACGGAGCCGTTTTTCGGCACCAGTGAAATCGCATTGATTGCACGCAGCAGCGCAAGCGTCATTTCATGCGCATCTTTTCCGTAAATCTGATAGATTTTTCCCATAGCATCCTCTACGTGTTATTCTTTTTCCTGCTCCATATAGCGGATCATCGCCCTTGCAGTCTTCCTGGCCTCATCGGCGGCATCCACAACGGTATGGGATCCATGGACCACGTCGCCGGCTGCAAACACGCCCGGCACCGTCGTCATGCCGTTTTCATCGGTCACCAGAAGGCCGCGATCATTGGCCTCAAGGCCCTCTGTCGTAAGGAGCAGACGGTTTTTGGGGGCCTGACTGACGGCCAGAATGGTGGCATCTGCCGGAACGAGCACCGGCTCTTCCTCGTATCCGATGACCTTGTCGGATTCATCAAACTTTGCGAGCTTAAAGACCGGTCCCTCCGGCAGAATTTCCTGAATGGCATAGCCGAAACTGAATTCCGCGCCATCCAGCTGTGCATATTCCATCTCATGCCGGCTGGCCGCGATGCGCTTCGAGCGTGCATACAGCGTGACCTGCTGCGCGCCATGGCGCAGGGCCGTGCGGGCCACGTCCATCGCGACGTTGCCCATGCCGATGATAGCCACTTTGTCGCCCAGCTCATAGGCATCCGGATTGGCAAGATAGGAAACACCAAAGTGCACATTGGCAAGGCTTTCGCCCTTAATGCCAAGGGTCTTCGGACGCCATACGCCCGTTCCGATGAAGACCGACTCGTAATGATCGCGGAAAAGATCACCGATACGAAGCGACTCACCGAAAGATGTATTGGGTCTGAACTGGATTCCCAGCCGGTTCAGAATTTTGAGGTACTTGGTAAGCAGGTTCTTGGGCAGACGGAAATCGGGAATGCCGTAGTAGAGCATTCCGCCGATATGATCATTGTCATCAAAGAGCGTGACCTCATATCCTTCCTTGGCCAGTTCAATGGCCGCCGTGAGTCCCGCCGGACCTGCACCGATGACCGCCGTCTTTTTCCCCTTGGAGGCAGGACGCTCAATCTTCATTCGATCCAAGTAAGCCTCGGAGATAAACCGCTCAATATGATAAAACGTGACCGGACTGCCCTTTCTGCCAAGGACGCAGTGTCCGGCACATTGTGCCTCATGATCGCAGACGATGGAACAGATCACAGACATGGGATTGTTCTCAAAGAGCATCTTTCCGGCGTCCATCAGCCGGTTTTCCTTAAACAGCGCGATGGCCTGCGGAATGGGCGTATGAATGGGACATCCCTGCTGACACATGGGTTTTTTGCACTGCAGACAGCGGTTGGCCTCTGTCATAATCCGTAATGCCATGGTTCCTCCTGAACATAAAAATCAATGAAAGGCCCGGGAAGCTGGCATGTCGCCGCGATTCTCTGAATCGTCTTTAGAATGCCGGTTTCCCATCCTATGCTGAACCGGGCGGCAAATGCCGCCCGGTAAAGGATCAGGTGATTGGGGCCGGGTTGAAAATACAGAGGTAATTGTGGAGATGGTATTTCTCCGTCCAGGGCTTTTCCTTGCCGCTGGCCACATCAAGGATGAAGCGGAACAGGGTCTCGCCTACCTCCTCAATGGTCTTTTCACCGGTCGCAACCGGTCCGGCAGAAATATCAATGATGTCCGGCCACTGCTCCTTCATTTCGTTGCGGGAGCAGACCTTGATGACCGGTGCTGCCGCGAGGCCATATGGCGTTCCGCGGCCGGTCATGAAGACCTGAAGGCCGATGCCGCTGGCCAGCTGACAGGGTCCGCAGACGATGTCGGAGGCCGGAGTGGCGGCATAGATGAGGCCATGCTTGGTCGGCCTTTCCGCAGGGGAGAGTACCTCGACGATGGGGCTGGTTCCGCTCTTGGCGATGGAGCCCATGGCCTTTTCAACGATGTTGGACAGGCCACCCTTTTTGTTTCCGGGCGTGGGGTTCGCACTGCGGTCCACATTGCCGGCCTCAAGATAATTGTCATACCAGCGCATCTCTGCGGCCAGCTTGTCACGGACCTCTGCGCTGATGCAGCGCTCGGCGATCAGGTGAACGCCGTCACGTACCTCCGTCACCTCACTGAACATGACGGTGGCGCCGCCCTTGACCAGCATGTCCGCCGCATAGCCGGCGCTCGGATTTGCCGTGACGCCGGAGAAGGCATCGCTGCCGCCGCACTGCATGCCCACCAGAAGATCGGAAAGCGGGAGCTCCTCGCGGCGGCGCTCATTGAGCACCTTGAGCTTGGTCTCTGCCATGGTCAGAATGGCATTCATACAGGCCTCAAAGCCCTTGTTATCCTGCAGAACCACGACATTTTCCGGTGTATTGTTTTCCTCGCCCACCAGCATATCCACCGTCAGCTTTTCGCAGCCGAGGGAGACGACCATCAGCTGGCCGCCGAAATTCGGGTGGTGGCAGAGGTTGCGAAGGGCACGGATGGGCACCTTAGCCTCCGGTGCGTTGATGGCGACGCCGCAGCCATAGGCATGATTGACGGCAACCACATCATCCACATTGGGATATTTGGGAAGCAGTTCCCTGCGAATACGCTCGACAGCCACATCCAGAACACCCTGAACGCACTGAACCGTGGTCTGGATACCGAGAAGGTTCCGGGTTCCGGCGTATCCTCCCTCCGGATTCCGGTATCCCCACCAGGTCTTCACCGGCGGCTCCGGCAGATCCGTGCGGATGTTGACGCCATAGGGCATATCATCAAGTCCCGGCGGTGTGGGCAGGCGAAGCATGTATTCATTGATCCATGCGCCTCTCTTGATGTCATCCAGCGCATATCCAAGGGTAACACCATAGCGAATGACCGGTGCATCCTTCGGAATGTCCACAAGGGCGACCTTGTGTCCCTGAGGAATGTCCGACAGCGTCACAACGCCGGACATCAGCTCATTGCCTTTTTCCATTGCCTTGACGACGATGGCGACATTATCCTCAGGCTTGATCTTAATAAACGTTCTCATCACATATCCTCCATAAGGGGCAGTAAAGGGGCAGGATCAGCGAACAAGACAGGGCTTCTTATTGTCAAACTTCCATCCGGGAATCAGGTACTGCATGCCGATGGAGTCATCCCGTGCACCGAGACAGTTTTCAACATACAGCTTGTTGGCCTTCTTGACCTGCTCAAGGTCCACATCAATGCCAAGGCCGGGCTTCTTGGGCAGATCAATGCATCCGCCCACGATCTGCATCGGCTCCTTGGTGAGACGCTCACGGCCCTCCTGCCAGATCCAGTGCGTATCGATGCCGTTCATCTTGCCTGGAATGGCCGCCGCGCACTGCACGACCATGGCCAGTGAAATGTCAAAGTGGTTATTGCTGTGGCAGCCCCACATGAGGCCGAAGTCATTGCACAGCTGACCGACGCGGACAGAGCCGTTCATGGTCCAGAAATGGGGATCCGCCAGCGGGATGTCGACACTCTGAAGCGCGATGGTATGGCACATCTGGCGCCAGTCCGTGTTGATCATGTTGGTGGCCGTGGGCATCATGGTTGCCTTGCGGAACTCGGCCATGATCTCGCGGCCGGAGAATCCATCCTCGGCACCGCAGGGATCCTCGCAGTAGGCCAGGACCTCCTTGAGCTGCGGAGCGATTTCAAGCGCTTCCTTGAGAGACCATGCGCCGTTGGGGTCAAGGTCAACGCGGGCATTCGGGAATGCCGCCTTGATCGCCTGCACGGCCTTCAGTTCCTCTTTCGGTGCGAGGACGCCGCCTTTCAGCTTGAAGTCCTCAAATCCGTATTTTTCGACGGTAGCCTTTGCCAGTGCCACGATGGCCTCCGGCGTCAGCGCTTCCTCATGGCGCAGACGATACCAGTCACAGTCGCTGTCCTCCTCGGACTCATAGGGCAGATCCGTCTTCTTGCGGTCACCGACATAGAAGAGATAGGAGAGGAAACGAACCTTTTCCCTCTGGATACCGTCGCCCATGAGCGCGGCTGCCGGTACCTCAAGGAATTTTCCGAGAAGGTCAAGAAGCGGCGCTTCAATGGCGGTCACGACATGGACGCCGGTTCTGAGGTCGAAGGTCTGCAGGCCGCGCACGTCATCCTTGATGTTGGCATTCAGCCATACGCGAACCTTATTGAGGGTTCCCTTGTAATCGGCAATGCTGGTGCCAAGCACCAGATCCTTGACATTTTCAAGTGCTGCCGTGATCTTCTGGCCGCCGGGAACCTCACCGACACCCAGATTGCCGGTGGAATCCTCAAGGACCACGATGTTTCTTGTAAAGTATGGGGCATGTGCACCGGCAAGATTGAGCTCCATGCAACCATGTCCGGCCACCGGATAAATATCCATTTTTACGACTTTGGGGATCATATGCTACCTCCGTATTTTCCCGCTGAGCGGGGATTGCCAGTAACCAAAACCATACTGTGACGATCCGGTGATCGTCTTCTGAATAAAGACCCGTGCCTTGTCCTCTCTGGACTCCCAGGCAGAGAATCAGTGATGCAGAACCTCACCGGTCAGCTTCTGATAGTATTTGAGCAGCGCGCTGTGATCGCAGGATCCGTCGCCGTCATGATGCAGCACTTTCATCATCTCAAGAACCATCTGGGTCAGCGGAATCGGAGCATCCACGTTCTTTGCAGCATCGACGACATTGCTGAGGTCCTTGATGTGCAGGTCAATGCGGAATCCGGGCTGGAAATTCTGGTCCATCATCATGGGCGCCTTGGCGTTCATGACATTGGAGCCGGCCAGGCCACCCTTGATGGCGGAGAAGATCTTCTCGGGCTCAACGCCGCACATCTGGCCCATCTGCATGGCCTCGGCCAGTGCAGCGATGTTCACAGCCACGATGGTCTGGTTGCAGAGCTTGGTGACGTTTCCGGCACCGATGTCGCCGCAGAGGACGACGGAGGAGCCCATGGCCTCAAGAACGGGTTTGAACTTGTTGAACAACTCTTCCTTGCCACCGACCATGAAGGACAGTGTGCCGGCAACGGCCAT
>JAFUZM010000377.1 GCA_017476605.1 Clostridia bacterium | reverse complement strand
GCTGAGAAGGAAAGTTCTTCTCAGCAGTGTTAAGGTCACGATATGCTTAAAGTCTGTGCGTACTTGAATTGGATAATATCATGTGGCGCTGTTTCTGTATAAGCATCTTCCTGATGCATAGTTTCAACGATCTCAGTCTTTGACACGCGACCAAATCGCTGGATGACTGCATCGAGGATTTCTTGATCTTCTGAGGTAAGATAATGATACTCTTTGTTCTCAGTTGGAAGAAACTTATAGCCAGTTCCGTTGCCCATGTCAATTTCTTCGTAGTGAATTGTACTCAGATTGACAATGGATTCAGAAGCTACTGGAACTGCACCCATAGGCAAAGCGCGGTAGACAAGACCGGAAATGGAGTGACCACGGCGTTTGTAAGAGAGAGCATCCGCATACCATAACATCCCCATGAGTTTGACGAGGAACAAGTTTGTTACCATCGTAGAGTTCGCGTAATACCAGATCATGTCAACAACTGTATCGAGGGAAAGAGTCTTCCCGCCGTTTGCCTCTGGGTTATGGAGAAATCGAGCGTATTTGGCCATGATGGCGCTTTTCAGATACAGATCGTGATCCTGCTCAAAGAGCACTGTTCCGGCTTCTGCGTATTTTGCATAAGAGGCTGCAGACAGGGAGTCTTTCTTAACCTGGAGCAGCTGCAGGAACCATTCGGGATCGGATCCAAGTTTTCGGAGAATGGTATCGTGCGCGATGTCCTGTACCTGGTGGCTTTCATAACGCGTGATGGTTTTTGCACCCCAGCCCAGCAGGAGACACAGATCGCTCTGGCTGATGCCATAGCGGGCACGAATTGCCGCGATCTGATGAGAAGTAAGCAGTCCCATCTTTTCGCGGTAGGCATTCTTCATAGAAATGTCATTTGCTGAGATCTGGTGCTCTTCCGCATAGGTTTCATCCGCACGATCACAATAGGTGTAGTCAGCGCTGAATTCAACGGGAGTTCCCTTGAACACATTCTCTTCCATAACTTCAATTGTCTGCACATCATGTTCTTCCATGCAGCAGGGACAAAGTCTTTTTTCCGTTTTCAAAACCTTCACTGGTGTACACCTCCTTTGACGAGCAACTCAGTCTTTCGGCGTAGTGACTTTTGTCAGTGCTCATTACCTGACAAACTCCCTGCTGGCTCCATAGGGGAACATCTCTCGAGTAAAGGGAACCTCAGTATAATGAAATGACATCATGAAAGTGGTATGGGTTTCGTAGCCCGAGAGCAGCTCCACTCGAATCTTGATATAAACATCGCCCATTCCTTCATAGACTTTTCCGAGTTCGCGCATTTCACTTCTTTTGGAAAAGCGAAGAATTTCATCCGTCTGAATATACTCCTGAATGGTCAGTTCCCGTTTCTGTATCAGACAGAGATGGCTATCTCTACAGTGATTTAGTATCAATTGATACCAGTATATGCTGGAACTAATGCTTTTGTCAAATGGAACAATGCCCATCTATTTCATTGCCTGATTTCGATTTTACCCTGGTCAAGAAAAGCACAGAGTATCCTTTCTGGCTGATAGTACAGGTCGCAGCGCCTTTTATCTTGCCAATGGGATATGGGCGTTTTTCTACTCAAAACAGCTGACACTTGACAACGTTAGCGAATTGCGTTAACATATGCCTGTTAGTCAAACCTAATAAATGGGAGGACAGATTTTGCCGAGAGATAAAACCGCCAGTCACCATAAGGTCCTTGCTGCTGCAAGAGAGGAATTTATGAAATACGGCTTCGAAAACGCCTCCATGCGAAGGATTGGAGAACGCTGCGGCATGTCGGCTGCCGGTCTCTATCGGCACTGCAGGGACAAGCAGGATCTGTTTTCCATGATTGTTGAGCCGTCCATACAGAAGATCAATGACTGGCTGGACGCGCATATCAAGAGAAGCATTCAGACCATGGAAGCAGACGAGATTGATCTTTGGAAGGATTCCGAGATTGACATGATGCGGGATCTCATCTATCCGAATATGGAGGAGTACCGGCTGCTGCTGACGAAAGCGCAGGGGTCCCCCTACGAAAACTTTCTTCATGACCTCACAGAACAGCATCAGAATAAGATGCTGGAATTCATTCCGCTGCTGTATGAGCGAGGATATGTGGCCAAGCGGATTGATGCAAAAGAGCTGCATCTTTTGCTGAGTGCCTATACGATGGCGATGTTTGAGCCTGTCGTCCATGGGTATTCTCTTGAGGATGCATACCGATGCCTTGAGACACTTGAAGCCTTTTTCCTTCCCGGCTGGAAACAGCTGCTTGGAGTTTGAGTGCTTCAGCGACAATTTAGAAAACACCGCCTATCTCCTTGCAGGGGATAGGCGATGCTCATAATTAGGTGTTAGCTATCACTAACAAATTTTGTTAGCTAACGATCAGCAAAGGAGGTTTGCTTATGGAAGCAAACAAAAAAGCCTCATCACCCATGGCCTGGGTATTGGGGCAGACCGGAAACCATGGCGGAGAGTATATCTTGAGCGTGGCACTTGCGGTAATCGGCGTTGGGTTTTCCATCGCCCCGTATTTTGCCGTCATTGAGATTGTAAAAGCCCTGATGGCCGGAAACAAAGAGTTAGGATTTTACCTGACGCGGTGCGCCATAATGGCACTGCTGTGGCTGGGGCGCGTCCTCTGTCATGCGCTTTCTACCGCCACCAGCCATAAGGCGACATTTGCAGTACTCGGGGAGATTCGAAAGCGCTGTACGGAGAAACTGACACGCATGCCTCTGGGCACCGTGCTTGAGCAGAGCTCCGGCGCACTTAAGAATACCCTGATTGAGCGGATCGACTCCATTGAGACGACACTGGCACACATTGTGCCGGAGTTCACGGCAAACCTTCTCATCCCGATCATTATCCTCGTCTATATTTTTACGATCGACTGGAGAATGGGACTGGCAGCCCTTGCAACGGTGCCGCTGGGGATGTTCTGCTATGTGTTCATGATGGCGGGAAGTTCCAAGTTCTATGAGCACACGGTGACCGCGACCAAGGCGCTGAACGATACTGCGGTAGAGTACATCGGCGGCATTCAGGTCATCAAGGTGTTTGGCAAGACCAAAAGCTCCTATGATCGGTTTGTGCATGATGCGTATGAGGCGGCACACAGCTTCATTGACTGGATGCGCGCCAGCATTCTTCCTTTTACGTTCGCCATGGTCATCATGCCGGCGACCATGGTCTCCGTACTGCCTATCGGCGGTCTGCTGGTTAAGGGCGGAAGTCTCCATCCGCAGGATTTCGTTACGATTATCATTCTCTCTGTCGGTGTGATCACCCCCATCATCACGATGATGAGCTATTCGGATGATTTCCGTACGATGGGAATGATTTTCGGTGAGGTGAGGAGCATTCTGGATGCTCCTGAGATGACACGCCCGGAAAGCGGAACGGCACCCACAGAGAATGATCTCATGCTTGAAAACGTGCATTTTTCCTACAAGGACAAGGAAGTACTGCATGGCATTTCTCTTGCGATTCCGGAGGGCTCCTTTGTGGCTCTGGTGGGTCCCAGCGGCAGCGGCAAGAGCACCATTGCCAGGCTGATTGCCTCTCTATGGGATGTAAACGAGGGGCGCATTACCCTGGGTGGAACGGATATCCGCCAGATTCCGCAGGACATCTATGCGGATAAGATCGCCTTTGTTTCTCAGGACAACTACCTCTTCAATATGAGCGTGCGCGAAAACATCCGCCTGGGAAAACCGGGCGCCACAGATGCGGAGGTGGAAGAAGCGGCAAAGCGCTCCGGATGTCATGACTTTATCATGAGTCTTGAAAACGGCTATGACACATTGGTTGGCGCCTCCGGCGGTCACCTCTCCGGAGGAGAGCGGCAGCGGATTTCCATCGCACGGGCGATGCTGACAGCAGCGCCCATCGTCATACTGGACGAGGCAACGGCTTATACCGATCCCGAAAATGAGGCGGTCATCCAGCGCTCCGTGTCGCAGCTGACG
>JAFUZM010000376.1 GCA_017476605.1 Clostridia bacterium | reverse complement strand
TCACCTGCATCAGCTGACGGTTCTTGGGGTTCATGGTCGTTTCCCAGAGCTGCGGCGGGTCCATCTCACCCAGGCCCTTATAACGCTGGATGGTATAGCCCTTCCCCATTTTCTTTGTGACCTTGTTCAGTTCCTTGTCGTCATAGGCATAAATGATATTGTCGCCCTTTGCCACCCGATAGAGCGGCGGCATTCCGATGTAGACATGCCCATCCGTAATCAGTTCACGCATATAGCGGTAGAAAAACGTCAGCAATATGGCGCGGATATGTGCGCCGTCCTGATCCGCATCGGAGAGACTGATGACCTTATAATACCTGAGATTCTTTAACGTGAAATCCTCTCCGATTCCCGTTCCAAGAGCTGTGATGATGGAGCGGAATTCATCGTTGGCAAGGACCTGATCCAGCCGCTTCTTCTCAACATTAAGGGGCTTTCCGCGAATCGGCAGAATGGCCTGGAACCGGCGGTCCCGTCCCTGCTTGGCCGAGCCGCCTGCAGAGTCGCCCTCAACAATGAACATCTCATTTTCTTCCGGCTTTTTCCCCGTACAGCTTGACAGCTTTCCCACCAGAGGCGCGGCTTCCAGCTGATTCTTGGCCCTTGCAACCTCTTTGGCTTTTCTGGCTGCCTCGCGGACCTGGCTCGCCCGGACGCCCTTTTCCACCATCTTTGTGGCCACATCGTTGTTGTTGAGGTTCTCAAGGTACTCCGTCATCTTATGGTAGACAAAGGCTTCAACCGCAGGACGTACCTCCGTATTTCCCAGCTTTCCCTTTGTCTGGCCTTCAAACTGAGGATTCTGGACAAAGGTGGTCAGGACGGCCGTCATTCCCTCGCGGCAATCCTCACCCAGCAGATTGTTGTCTTTCTCCTTGAGTGCCCCGGTCTTCCTTGCATAGTCATTGATGGCATGCGTATAGCCGGCCTTAAAGCCCATCTCGTGGGATCCGCCATCCGCTGTTGGAATGTTATTGACATAGGAGAAGATGCTCTCTGAATAATCAAGGGTATGCTGGATCGCAACGGAAATGGGGATGCCGTCCTGAATGCCATCCAGCTGAATGATGGATTCATAGAGCGGTGTCTTATCCCGGTTGATGTACCGGATGTAGTCGGAAAGTCCACCCTCGAACTGGTAGACCATCGTCTTTTTCTCCGGATCCTTTTCCGCTTCATCCGTCACAGAGATGCAGAGCCCCTTATTGAGATAGGCCAGCTCCCTCAGGTGGCGCCGAACGGTATCCGCATTCCACTTGACATCCTCAAACACCCGGTCATCCGGTAAAAATGTCACTTTTGTGCCATGCTGGCGGGTGGTAGAAATACGCTCAAGCGCGGTTACGGGACGACCGGAGACGATCTTCTTTTCCGCTGCATCAAAGTTACTCTCAAACCGCATCCGGTAGTGACCGCCACCGGTAAAGCTGTCCACCACCATCCAACGGGAAAGTGCGTTTACCACCGAGGCACCGACCCCGTGCAGTCCGCCGGAATACTGATAATTCTGGTGGTCAAACTTTCCGCCGGCATGCAGCTTGGTGTAGATCATCTCGACACCCGTAATCCCCAGCTGCGGATGAATATCCACCGGGACACCCCGTCCGTCGTCCTCTACGCTTGCACTGCCGTCTGCCATTAAGACAACATTCACTTTATGTGCAAATCCGTTTGCCACCTCATCAATGGCATTGTCCACCAGCTCCCAGAGCAAATGGTGGAGACCCCTTGAGCCGGTAGAGCCGATATACATGCCGGGACGCATTCTGACTGCATCCAGGCCCTCCAGAACCTTCAGCGATTCCGCCGAATAAGCCTTAGCCACAATTATTCCCCCTCAACATAAACAGGAAGCGTACGCTATCCTTATGCCTGTTCCTCAAATTCCCCCGACAAATGGTCAAGAAGCGTATCGGCCATGTCAAATAGCGGTGCATAATCCGATGCGATATACGGCGCATCATCCGAGCTTTCCTTTACCTGATGCCAGGAATCCAGGAACCTAAAAAAGTCCTGATCCGCAGGATCCTCCTCCTGCGCATGGTCGGCATCGGTATGATATTCCTCTAAAATATCCTCGTCCTCTTCCTCCCGCTCCGGCGCAAAATAGCTGACCCTGGAAAGCACATAGTAGCGGCCCGTTCCGTTGTCATGCGCCTGGACGTAGCAGATTTCGCCATGGGACAGCTGACACGTGATCTCTGAATGAATGATATTCAGGGTTTCATCAATTTGTTCAAGACGCGACTGCTCAGCGATAGCTCTCATGAAATCCCTTCCTTCTAAATGGTAGGTGAAAGTGTAACACAGATAGAGAAACTTTGCAAACTATAAAAAAGAAAAGACGAAGAAAGAGGATCGATCAAATCTTTTCTCGGTTTTTTAGTGAAATTAAGCCAGATACGTAGGATATTGTTTTTATTGTTCGTCTTGTTGTCATATGACTGACCCGAATCAGGAAATCCATTGACAGCGGGAAAAAATACGCTATAATGCTTACGAACGATGTTGAATGGCCGGCCATATGTGAGATGGCTTCTGCAACCTTGAGACCCGGCCAGTCAACAAATACAACTGTACCTGCTGAAAATAGTCATCGCGGCGCGGTGGCGCGTTTATGTCAGGTACCTGCTGAGGAGGTCAGTATGAGTCGGTTAGGTGACCTGTTGCTCCTTGAGAGAACACGGCAAAAACTCACACGTAAGCAAGTCGCAAGGCAGTGCGGCATATCGGAAAATTATCTCAAAGACGTCGAGGAAGGTCGGCGGATCATCCAGGATGATCAGGCACGGCGAATTCTCAAAAAGCTGGGTACAAGCAGTCAGCATGAAAATGAGTTTACTCTGGATGAGATCGCCTCTGCCGTTGATCTTGAAACCATCTCTCCGGTGAAAAAGACGCCGGCAGCTGCACCCAAAAAAGAAGAACCGGTGGTGCCTCAGGCCAAAAGTGCTGAGGAACAGAGCGGAATATGGCTGGATGCGCTCTCAAGCGTTCTTAAGCCGGTTCCCGTCATGAACGTCGCCTGGCAGCAGGTAAGCCGCCGGCTCGTTCCCATCCAGGACGGAAAAATCGAGGGAGCCAATCCGGATCGTGTCGTCTATTTTCAGGTACCGGACAATTCCATGCGTGCCTTCCGGATGGAAAAAGGCGATCTCGTGCTGATCGTTCCCTCTCAGTTGCCTGTGGACGGAGCTATTATGCTGGTGGAATTCGGCGCTCACCGGATGCTGAGAAAGGTTCGTATTTTCGAAAAGACCAAAATTCTGCTCCAGAGCGGGGACCGGGAGCTGGATGCAGAGGCCATGGGCATCAGTGAGATTCATTTCCTGGGACGCGCCATCCGGGTAGAAATTGAGCTTTAAGGTACAGTATGATTCCGTTATCCTTTTCTACAAACAATACTCCGAATGAGATTACCCGCATCCGCGGCAAAATTCTGGCAGACCTCATGGCGCAGGATGCCGGCTTTGCCCGCGTGCCCGTTCGTTCCATTTCCACAAAAACGCTGAAGCGGATGCTGCAGCTTTATGATACCTGGTTCTTCAGTTCCGCTCTCTTAAAGTATTATTCGACCTTTGATGTCACCATGAGCTCACGCCTTCTCAAATCCGCGGGAAAATTCATCACCCCGGGGAGAAAGAATGCCAAGACCTGCGAGATCCGCATGTCCTCAGATTTCCTGTTTCGTCTTGGCACGGGAACCTATAAACTCAACGGGCTCATTGCCCATTCTCCTCAGGAGGCCTTTTTAATCGTCTTTGAGCATGAGCTCTGCCATGCCATTGAGAACGCGATCTATGGCTCAACCGGGCATTCCAGCCGTTTCATGTTCTTTGCCCATGGCATTTTCGGTCACACGGACACCGTCCATTCCCTCCCCACCCGTCAACAGGAGGCCGCCGCCTCCGGCATTAAGGTAGGCTCCCGGGTTTCCTTTGATTTTGAAGGAAAGCGGCTGGTGGGATACGTCTCCTACGTCGGGAAAACCGCCCGTGTCATGGTTCCCGATCCGCGGGGAAACTATCACTTGGAAAGCAATCCCCATCAGAAGTTTCTCAAGTATCAGGTCCCGCTCTCTATGTTACACGTGTATTAAGCAGCGTTCACCGCTGCTTTTTTGGTGATTTTGTATAAAATTTTGACAAAAATTCTTTTAAAATAACTATTTACTGACTATCTTTGACCATGATATAATGCAGGCGTTGAAGGAAGGACCGGATAATAATCCGCACACTTCCTCACAACCTGAATCAGCATTAAAATCACCTGTGAAGGAGATGATTTATATGGATAACAATCGTTTCACTCAGAAGACACTGGAAGCCCTGCAGAATTCCCAGCAGCTGGCCATCAATTACGGAAACCCACAGATTGAGCAGGTTCACCTGTTTGCCGCTCTTCTGAATCAGGATGGCGGGCTGATCCCTCAGCTCCTCTCTAAAATGGGCATCAACCTGCCGCAGCTGCAGGATGCGGTAAACAGCATTGTGATGCGTCTCCCCAAGATCTCCGGCAGCAACCAGCAGCCCTCCTTTTCCCCTGCGTTTACAAAGGTCATTTCCGGCGCTGAATCCTCCATGCATCAGATGCGGGATGAGTACATTTCCGTCGAGCATCTGTTCCTTGCAATGCTTGATGCCGCTGACTCTCAGGTAGGCGGAATCATTCGCTCCTTCGGAATCGAAAAGGCACGCTTTCTTGAGGTTCTGCAGAGCGTACGCGGAGCAGCCAGAGTCACCAGCGATGATCCCGAATCCACCTATGACGCGCTTAAAAAGTATGGACAGGATCTGGTTGAGCTTGCGAAAAACAACAAGCTGGATCCCGTGATCGGCAGAGACGCCGAAATTCGAAATGCGATCCGCATTCTCTCCCGGAAAACCAAAAACAATCCGGTTCTCATCGGTGAGCCCGGTGTCGGTAAAACCGCCATTGCAGAGGGCCTTGCCCAGAGAATCGTGGCCGGCGATGTTCCGGACAGTCTCAAGAACAAAACCATCTTCTCTCTTGATATGGGTGCCCTGATTGCCGGTGCCAAATTCAGGGGTGAATTTGAGGAGCGTCTCAAAGCCGTCCTCAATGACATTAAGTCAAGCGAGGGCCGGATCATCCTCTTTATCGATGAGCTTCATACCATCGTCGGTGCCGGAAAAACCGAGGGCAGCATGGATGCAGGAAATCTGCTGAAGCCAATGCTTGCCCGTGGTGAGCTCCATTGTATCGGTGCAACCACACTGAATGAGTACCGGAAATACATCGAGAAGGATGCCGCACTTGAGCGGAGGTTCCAGCCGGTATTGGTTGCAGAGCCGACGGTCGAGGATACCATTACCATTCTGCGTGGCCTCAAAGAACGGTATGAGGTCTATCACGGCGTTAAGATCCAGGACCAGGCCCTGATCGCTGCCGCCCTCCTTTCCAATCGTTATATTTCGGATCGTTTCCTTCCGGATAAGGCCATTGACCTGGTGGATGAAGCCTGTGCCACCATTCGGACCGAAATGGATTCCATGCCTCAGGAGCTGGATGATATTCGTCGCAGAATCATGCAGCATGAGATTGAGGAAGCCGCACTTAAGAAGGAGGAAGATGCCCTCTCCAAGGAGCGTCTCTCCGTCATTGAAAAAGAGCTTGCGGATATGCGCGATCAGTTCAATTCCATGAAGGCTCGCTGGGAAAACGAAAAGAATTCCATCGGCAAGGTCCAGAAGCTCCGTGAGGAGATTGAAAAGATCGGCGCGGAGATCGCCGATGCCGAGCGCAAGTATGATCTGAATCGTGCTGCGGAACTCAAATACGGAAAACTCCCAAGCCTGCAAAACGAACTGGCCGAACAGGAAAAGCTTGCAGACGAGGCCAAGAACGGCGCCTCTTCTCTCCTGCGTGACAAGGTGACCGAGGAAGAGATCGCCCGCATCGTCGCACGGTGGACAGGCATCCCCGTCGCGAAGCTGATGGAAGGCGAACGCGAAAAGCTGCTGCATCTTGATGATGTGCTGCATGAGCGCGTCATCGGACAGGATGAAGCCGTCCAGAAAGTATGCGAGGCCATTTTAAGAAGCCGCGCGGGCATTCAGAATCCAAACCGCCCCATTGGCTCCTTCATGTTCCTTGGCCCCACCGGCGTTGGCAAGACCGAGCTGGCAAAAGCACTTGCACAGGCCCTGTTTGATGATGAGAAGAACATGATCCGGATCGACATGACCGAATACATGGAAAAGTTCTCCGTCTCCCGTCTCATTGGCGCACCTCCGGGATACGTCGGCTATGATGAGGGCGGTCAGCTGACGGAGGCGGTAAGACGCCGGCCCTATTCTGTCGTCCTGTTTGATGAGGTGGAAAAAGCCCACCCGGATGTCTTCAACATCCTGCTCCAGGTACTGGATGACGGCCGGATCACGGATTCTCAGGGAAGGACCGTTGACTTTAAGAATACGATCATCATCCTGACCTCCAACCTCGGCTCCTCCGCCATTCTTGATGGCATTGATGAGGATGGCAATATCCGTGAGGCAACCCGCACGCAGGTTGAGAATATGCTGAAGGCCCAGTTCCGTCCTGAATTTCTCAACCGTCTTGATGAAATTGTGTTCTATAAGCCACTCACCCGTAATGAAATTGACCGCATTGTGGATCTGCTCATGGCCGATCTCAATAAGCGGCTTGAGGATAAGCAGCTGTCCCTCAAGCTCTCCGAGAGCGCCCGCTCCTACATCGTTGCACAGGGATATGATCCCATCTACGGTGCTCGTCCGCTCAAGCGCTTCATCCAGAGAACCGTTGAAACGCTGCTGGCCAGGAAGCTCATCGGCGAGGATATTGAACCGCGCACCACGCTTGTGGTTGACTATGACGGAAATCAGATGTTTATCGACAAACAATAAGACAAACGGAAAGATCAGAGCAAAGGCTCTGATCTTTCCGTTATTTTTTTAAGATGCGCCCGGTAGTTCTCCGGCGTCATCATCTCCCGGTAGACAGAGAGCAGCGTCTCTGCATCCGGGAGGGTACTCTCATCGCTACACGGAAGATAGAAAAGCTTATAAACCACATCATACAGATTAAGGCAAACAGAGGTATCCCTTGCACCGGCGTCCAGATAAAAGCTGATCCGGTTCATTGCCTCCCCCTGATCGGGAAGAGCAGATGGATCCTCGCATTCAATAAAGATGCCACGATAAGCTGCGTAACGCAGTTTGAGCTCCGAGAGAATCCGGTGCCCGATGCCATGTCCCCGCCAGTCGGGCTCAACGGCAAGATAGTCAAGAAGGAGCAGTTCCTGGGCTTCCGACCGAAACAGAAACGCATAGCCCACCTGCGTTTCCCCTTCGTAGAAGCACAGCGTATCATAACGATTTGCCTCCATCAGACGATGGATTTCGGAAAGCGGTTTGACCTCCTCGGGCGGGAAGTCCCGAATCAGGCACTGCTGATAGATCTCTGCGGTTTCCTGTTTGTCCATCTGGTGCGTGAGAAACAGATCGCTTTTCATCATGAAATCTCCGACAGCTTCTCATCAATCATGGAAGGTGTTGCGTAGTTGAGCTGCGTAAACCGTCCTTCCTTTGAGATGGTAAGCTTTTTCCTGGCCTCCTCGGCGTTTCCATCCTCGATGTCATATAAGGCAAGGAAATAGTTCGTATCAATGGCCGTCGGCTTGTACTGAATCACTTTTTCAAAGTAGGTCTTTGCCGTGGCCTTATCCCCCAGCATCCGATAATACACCTGCGCCATGTTCTCAAGGAAGATGGGATCCGCATCATCGTACTCAAGTGCCGCCTGATTAAACTCTTGTGCCTTTTCCGCATTGCCCTGTTCAATCAGAAGATACCCGAGAACCCCATACAGATTGCCGTTCTTGATCCGCTTCATATCCTCCTCGAGGATCTCAATGGCGTGATCCAGATGGCCTTTCCGCCAAAGGATAATGGCGTACTGAATATGCATGTTCAGGCGGTCCTTCTCGGTAAGACCGCCATTTTTCTCCATCCGCTTGATGACCGTCAGTGCCTCATCAAACTTTCCGTCACGAACGAGCAAATTGATGAAATTGAGCATCAGCGAAGGAGTCGTCATCCCCTTTTCAAACGCCTCTCGATACAGCGTCTGTGCCTCAGCGTAGTTTCCCTTCTGGTGCGCTTTGAGCGCTTTATTGGCTGCAATGTTGCCAAAAAAACTCATGTCCTTTGTCTCTCCTTTTTCCCCCGAATCCGTTCCAGGCGTTTATACAGCATTGCCAGTTCTTCCTGATCTTCCTCGCGATCATAAAGAGGCAGATAGTTTGTCAGATACCTGAGGCACTGAATGCAGATGCGCTCTGCTGCCTCATAATCCTTTTCAACGTGTTCGTAATATTTTGCAAGTTCAATATAGGGTGCACTTCCGTTTTGGTGATCCGCAATCATGTTTTGGCAGAGCTCGATCGTCTCCTGCCAGTTTTTTTCCTTTTTGCTGAGCTCGGTCAGCCGAAGCCGCGCCTGCCCGGACATCGTCGTATGTCCGATGATCCGGTAACACTTTTTTGCCTTCTCAATCTGACCGGAGCGCACAAAGGTCCGTCCGACTCCATAGATATCCTCGGGATGCGCAAGTGTTTCCGGCGTGCGGAATGCCCCGCAGACATCGGCAAGGAGCTTCGGCATGCTGAGGACATCATCGTAATTGTGCCGGAGAACATCTTCAATAAGGTCAAAATTCCGGGTCCGCATGTAATCAAAGAAACGCTGCGGAACCATCGCACCGGGCAGATCATCCGTCCGGTGCGTTCCGAGCACGGCTTCCTCAAGTGCCCCCAGCGTGCAGTGCTGCAGCCTCAGCTTATACACGCGTCTCATGATGTGCAAAAGATCCAGCTGGGCATAGTCCTCAAACCGGACGCGCATGCCGTTCATCACACACCTGGATTCCAGCAACGGCAAATCAAAGGATTTTCCGTTAAAGGTGACAATCACGGGATGCTCCTCAAGCTGCTTCAATATGATTTTCAGCATTTCCGCTTCATTGGCATATTCCCGGATCGCCATTTGCTTGATCACAAACTGATCCGATTCAAAATAGCCCACACCGACCTCAAAGGCAAGCGTCCCCGCTCCTTTTGCAAGCCCCGTCGTTTCCGTATCAAGGAACAGCATGGACTCAGGAGAAATGTCGGTTTCCTCAAAGGTGGGCTCACAGGAATGAATCTCTGCCGCGGTAATCGCATCAATCCCCTCAATCGAATCGCGGGGAACAGACTGGGTTCGAATAAATAATGTCCGCTGAATGGGAGGAGACGGATTGCTTTTTCCCTTCTCCTTCACCATATTCAGTTTTTCTCGTAAGTTGATCATAATCGTCTCAGTCTCTCCGAAAGCTCAATGGCTACCCGTTTTCCATCCGCCCCAACCTCGCTTGACGGTCCTACACAGGAGGGGCATCCGTTTTCGCAGGGGCAGTTTGAAATGAGTGAGTGTACATCCTCAAAAACAAGATTCCGGAGGGTGTAAATCTTTTCACTGAGTCCGATTCCGCCTGCATAATTATCAAACACAATGAGCGTCGGAAGCGAGGTAAAGGTATCCTTCACATGATAGGAAACACAGAGATCATGAGGCGCGCACATGAGATACATCGGCAGAATCTGCCGGAGGGCATTTGCCAGTCCCAGCATTCCGCCCTGCAGGCTGTCCATGGAATAGCCCTCTGTAATCTCTGGAGAGAAGGCCCACCAGCAGGATTCCGTCGGCAGCTCAAGCTCCGGAAGGTTGACATCCCCGAATCCGAGACTCTCCCGCGTGTCCAGTTTAAACTTCTTGAACATGGTGACCAGCCAGGTCACAACGATCTCGCCGTAGGCCATGCTGATGCCGTTGTTTTTATATTCCTTCAGCAGATCAATCACTTTCATGCTCATCTGCAGATCGGCATCGGTAAAATAGTCCACATCCACAGCACGGACATAGGCCTTTTTCTCGGTGAAATCCAGCTTTTCAACCTGGTACTGCTGTCCTTCATGAAGATAGATGGCATGCTCATGCAGCAGCATAGGTGCTGTAAACCGATCCATTTCACCGATGACCTGCCTGTGTCCCGCATTGGAGATATCAATGATCAGGAAGTTTTCACTGGTGACAGAGCGGAGAGAAAGGTCCGCTGCCGGGAATTCCTCGGCTGTCCAGTAATACCGGTCTCCGTTCAGCTGCAGAATATGTTCCTCCGTCAGGTATTCAAGCAGCTCTTTGGTGGACGGGTTCCCCGAGTAGGATTCCCCCACTCCAAACGGCAGCTCGTAGGCTGCGCATTTGAGGTGATTCATGAGGACATAGAGATTGTCCGGCTGAACCAGTGCGTTCTCCGGGGACTGCAGGAAGAAATAATCCGGATGGTTGACGATGTACTGATCCAGTCCGGCAGAACTTGCGACAAGAATAGTGAGCGATGTATCATGACGGCGTCCTGCCCGTCCGGCTTTTTGCCATGTGCTTGCAATCGTTCCCGGATATCCGCACATGATGCACACATCCAGCTGGCCGATATCGACACCCAGCTCCAGCGCATTGGTTGAAACCACCGTTCGGATACTGCCATCACGAAGCCCTCTCTCGATTTCTCGCCTCAGTGTCGGCAGATATCCGCTTCGATATCCTCTGACACGCCCGGAATTTCCAAGAGGCTCGCGCACCCGGTCCTTAAGGCGCCTTGTAATCACCTCCACGTTCACCCTGGACCTTGCAAACACAATGGTGGAGATGTCATTGTCCACCATCTTGGATGCGAGCCAGACGGTTTCCTGAACGCTTGAACGGCGAATGCCCAGCTGTCGGTTGACAATGGGAGGATTGTAGAAGATAAAATGCTTTTCCCCTGTCGGTGCACCGTTTTTGTCGATAACCGTCACCGGCCTTCCAATGATCTGCTCCGCAAAATCGGCAGGGTTCGCGATGGTGGCAGAGCATAGGATGAACTGGGGATTCGAGCCGTAAAACTGGCAGAGGCGCAGAAGCCTGCGAATGACATTGCTGAGGTTTGAACCGAATACGCCACGATAGACGTGGATCTCGTCAATGATAATGTACTTGAGGTTTTCAAACAGCTTCACCCACTTGGTGTGATGCGGCAAAATGCCCGAATGGAGCATGTCCGGATTGGTCACCACGATATGTCCTGCCTGACGGACGGCCCGCCTGGCGGCTGTCGGTGTATCCCCATCATAGGTGTAGGTTTTGATATCAATGCCCATCAGCTCAATGAGGTCATACAGCTCTGCCACCTGGTCGGCCGAGAGGGCCTTTGTCGGGAACAGATAGAGTGCCCGCGCATCCGGATTCCTGATGATCTCATTCAGAACCGGCAGATTGTAACAAAGCGTCTTTCCGGAAGCCGTCGGTGTGACGACGCAAAAATCCTTCTTCTCCTCAGCGAGACGAAAGGACTCCATCTGGTGAGAATACAGGCGATATACTCCATGCTTTTTGAGTGCATCCACCATCAGGGGATTCATTTCCGCGGGATATTCCGCATACTCCCCCTCAGATTCCGGAATGGTCTTCCAGTAGGCGACATTTTCCATAAAAGACGGATCACTTTTGAGGCGGTCAAGAAGTTGATTTAAGTTCATGGCACTCCTCCTTCACTGCCTCAGGCTCCATCAGCTGCGGTATGTTCTCTCGTGGTTCAATCAGAATCCGATCCTCCCCTGCATCCAGCCGGATGGTCCTGGCCTCGGGATTCTTTAAAATAAAGACACTGAGCGGATTTTCGATCTGATCCGCAATCACCCTGCGAATGTTCCTGGCTCCGCTGGCTTTATCCATTCCATCCTTTGCAATCCGCAGTGGAATGGCCGATGTCCATTCAAGTGTAATTTCCCGCGCTTTCAGCCGATTTTGAATCTCCACCAGCATGTTTTCTGCAATCTGGGCCCCATCCGCCTCTGTCAGAACGTTCATTACAATGACCTCATCTATCCGACCCAGGAATTCCGGCCGGAAGACGTTCTTGAGGCGATTTGTAAGCTGTTTCTTGTAATTCTCGGTCTGAGGCGTTCCAAAGCCCATCTGCTTATCCATGTCAAAGGAGGTTCCGGCATTTGAGGACATCAGGACAATGGTATTCCTGAAATTGACCTTTCGTCCGGTGCTGTCAGTCAGCTCTCCGTTGTCAAAGAGCTGAAGAAGCAGATTGTAGACCTTGGGATGGGCCTTCTCGATTTCATCAAACAGGATGACGGAATACGGACGGTTTAAAACGGAATCGGTCAGCTTGGCGCCGTCCCCATATCCTACATACCCGGGAGGGGATCCGATCAATGCCGTAAGAGCAATTTCCTCGGAATACTCCGACATATCGAGGCGCACAAGCGCATCCTCACTTCCGAAATACGCCCCCGCCAGTGCGCGGCACAGTTCAGTTTTGCCGATGCCCGATGTCCCAAGAAGCAGGAATACCCCCATGGGCCGTCTGGGATCCCCGAGGCCTGCCGCACTGCGCTGCAGGGTATTGCAAATGGCGTGCACGGCCTCTTTCTGGCCGATAATGCGCTGATTCAGTCTCTCCTCAAGGAAAATGAGCTTCTCCGTTTCCTGATTCATGATCTGTTCAACCGGAACGCCTGTCCAGGTGGAAACCACCTTTGCAACATCCCGATAATCAATGACCCGTGAGACCTTATCCTTTACCCTCTGGGACATCAGTTCATTCTGCAGATCCGCATCTCCTGACTGAACGGCCTGAAGCAGCTGTATCCCGTTATCGACCATATTCACCTTTTCCACGCCAATGCCCATTTTTCTCATTGACGCGGTTTCATCAATCAGGTCAATCGCCTTATCCGGAAGATAACGGTCCGTAACGTAGCGGCTGGCATAATCCACTGCTGCGACAAGCGCATCGTCCCGAATGGTCACATGGTGAAATTCCTCATACCGATCCCGAATGCCAAACAGAATGTTGATTGCATCCTCACGGCTTGGCTCATCAACGTCAATCCTCTGAAAGCGTCTGGCCAGCGCCATGTCCTTTTCAAAGTATTTGCGGAACTCCTTGTGTGTGGTCGCCCCAATCACCCGGAAGGCACCGCGCGCCAGCGCGGGCTTCAGCAGATTGGCTGCATCCATTGCGCCCTCAGAGGCCCCGCCGCCGCCAATCAGTGTGTGAATCTCATCAATAAAGAGCACAGCATCCGGATCCATCTGAACGGCATCGATGAGGCGCGTAATGCGATCCTCAAAATCTCCGCGAAACCGTGTGCCGGCAACCAGCCGGGCCATGTCAAGGGCATAGATTTTGAGATTCTTCATCGAATCCGGGACAGCGCCGCTCACAATTCTCTCTGCCAGCCCCTCAACCACAGCCGTCTTTCCAACGCCCGGCTCTCCGATCAGGACCGGGTTATTCTTGGTCTTCTTTCCCAGCACCTGGATAATGGCATTGATTTCCTTCTCACGCCCGATCAACGGTTCCAGCTGGAGCTCTCTCGCTTCCTGTGTCAGATTTCTTGAAAACTGACTGAGCACATGGGATTGCTCCGGATGGCCGGTATTCCGGTTGGACTGAAAGGCGTTTTTTTCCTTCTCTGTAACGGGCAGGTCAGAGGGTGGAATCATCCCTGCAATCTGTGGCCGTTCGATATTTCCAAACAGCGTGTTGAGCTG
>JAFUZM010000375.1 GCA_017476605.1 Clostridia bacterium | reverse complement strand
CTGCCTCAATATAGA
This sequence comes from Clostridia bacterium, assembly GCA_017476605.1. Lineage (GTDB taxonomy): Bacteria > Bacillota > Clostridia > Christensenellales > Aristaeellaceae > Ventricola. The sequence goes on along the minus strand of JAFUZM010000375.1, from coordinate 15,433 downwards.
CCGAATATTCCCGGGGAATGCCTGGAATCGGAACCGTCACAGTTTGCATGATTATCCTCCTCTGACGAGCAACTTGTTCTTTTGGCGTAGTGTCTTTTGTCAGTGCTCGTTACCTGACAAACTGTTTGCTGCGCAAACAGGCCAACTCCTATGAGAGCGTCTTGGCCTGTTGGCGTCGTAACTTGTCAGTACTTATCCTCTGACATACTGTTTTGCCGCACAAAAACAGGCCAATTCCTTTACAGGTACAGTTGGTGTAGCTCTATGGTCTATTTGTAAAGTGTGGTTTTTGAATGCTCGATGCCCATGAGACGATCGAATTCTTTCTTCCGGTCACTGGACACTTTAAGCTGAGCGAGCAGCTTTTCCCGGTCTCCGGCCAGCAGAAGATCGCGGTAAACGGAAAGATTCCGGATCAGCTCATCGGTCAGATCCGCAAGCGTTTCCTTGTTGGCCATGAACAGCTCACACCACAGATCGGGATCCAGGGCGGCAACGCGCGTGGCACCGCGGAAGGAATTCCCTTCAAAGCCGAAACTGTCAAAGAGGAGATGCTGATCGCAGAGCGCCAATGCCATGACATGCATCAGCTGACTGGTATACCCGATGCGTTCATCATGTTCAACGGGTGTAGTAAAGATGATGTCAGCGCAGCCCATGGCATGGATCAATCGTGTCATTGTATCAATGGCAGACTGCGGAACGGAAGCATCCGGCGTCAATATGTAATGGGAACCGCGATAGAGCTCCCCAAAGGCATTGGCAAAACTGCCCCGTTCCTTTCCAGCCATGGGATGACCTCCCAGATAGATGAAATCATGTGGGGGCAGGGCATTAACGGCGGCATACAGGGGCTTCTTGACGCCACATACATCGGTCAGAATCGCACCCGGCTTAAGGCGCATGGCTTCCTGCTTCACAAACTCCAGACAGGCATCCGGTGGGAGACAGAGAACCACCAGATCCTGATCCTCGATCGGCGCCAGATCCGGTGTCGGCCAGGCGTTCTTTACAATGCCCATTCGAAGGGCATCTGCGCGGCTGACGGGATTTCTCGTAACGGTCGTGATTTCAAGATCCGGAGTACCTGAGAGTGCCATGGCCATGCTGCCACCGATGAGACCAAGGCCGATAATCATCATTTTCATATTGTACGCTCCACAATAGGTGCAAGTGCAGTGATTTTTCCGACTAACTGGGCGAACTGTGGGGGAGTGAGGCTCTGTGCACCGTCACAAAGTGCGTGCGGCGGATCATTGTGCACCTCGATGACAAGACCGTCTGCACCTGCTGCAACAGCAGCCAGCGACATGCGCTCCACCATCCAGGAAAGACCGGTGGCATGGCTGGGGTCCACCATGACGGGCAGATGAGAAAGCTGCTTGACCGCCTGAACCGCAGAGAGATCAAGGGTGTTTCGTGTATAGGTTTCGAAGGTACGGATTCCGCGCTCGCAAAGAATGACATTCGGATTACCGGCAGCCATGATGTACTCTGCAGAGAGAAGCCAGTCGTAAATGGTAGCGCTCATTCCGCGTTTCAGCAGGATCGGTTTTCTGGTCTGCCCAAGCTCTGTCAGAAGATCAAAATTCTGCATGTTTCTGGCACCGACCTGGATGATATCTACCCGGCGATCATATTCCTCGACCATCTTAGGACTCATGATTTCGGTGCAGATCGGCATTCCCGTTGCCTGCCTTGCCTGTTCAAGCAGATCGAGGCCTTCCAGCTTGAGCCCCTGGAAGGAATAGGGGGAGGTTCTGGGCTTAAAGGCACCGCCTCTCAGAATTTCTGCACCACTGGAGCGAACCTTAAACGCTGTATCCGTAATCTGGTCATAGTTTTCAACCGAACAGGGACCTGCAATGAGTGCCAGTCGTCGACCGCCGATTTTTGTTTTTCCTACCTCAATCACTGTATCCTGGGGATGGAATTTCCGGTTGGCTTTTTTAAACGGCTCCGAAACAGGCATGACCCGTTCGACGCCGGGCTGAATCAGATAGTTATGTGGATCAAGACGTGCGACATCGCCCAGCACGCCCAGAACGGTGCAGTCAACACCAGAGTTTCGCTGAATCTGCATTCCCTGACCGATGAGTTTGTCGCATAAACTGTCGATTTGCTGTGTTGTGGCTTCGGGCTTCATGATGATGATCATATGGGTATCCTCCTAAGAAATGTGAGTATTTGCCAAAATCTGCAGAAATCCGGCATATAAAAAGCTCCTGCAGCGATGGCAGGAGCTCTGATTATGGCAACCCTTTCGGGAGATTACGCATGCACAAAAAGAAGACTTCTACCATATGAGATGAAGCCTGTAAATCGTGCATAAGCGAAAACCTTCATGGTTCTTTCCTCCCCGAAAATGTTGACAATAGTATAGCACTCTTTTTTTGAATTTCAATGGAGGAAAGAATACTTCTTTAAATCTTCAGTACAAATGCATGAATTACAGAGAATAAATCATAAAATATCCACAAAAAAATATGCAAATGAGACCGAACGAACAAATGAGAAAAACAAATAATTTGTCAACCATGCCTCACAATTGAGAAAATATGCTCCGGCGATCCGGGCGGGTGTGATTCCTGTAAAGAATACATGACGGGGAGCAGTCCCTCGGATCTCCACAGGAGAGGTGGGGACAAAATGTTGCATGGGTAGAGTTTAAGGGGAAAGGATGAGAAAGTCAAGCAAAAAAAGGAGAAAGGTTGGCTTTACATGCTGAATTTCCGATAAAAACTCCAGGCGATCTTCCGGTGCAATACAATCTCGATTCAGATGGGCCTTGAATGCCCTGATTGAGTGTGCTAGAATGCGCTTATCCAGAGGAATCCTGCATGCCGGATCGCAACCGGTGGATTCTTAGAGAGGCGTGTCCTGACCGCTGGACAGCTGACATCAGTTGCAGACATCGTAGAGGAGTGTTTCAGCTCTGACTTGGCGACGATTTCCTGGAAAGCGGCCGTTTTGAATAGTGGAGGAAACATGAAAAAAGGAATCATCCTATGTCTTTTGCTTTGCCTTTTTACGCTTACCGGTAAGGCAGAGGTGCTTGAGCTCGCAACGGTTCAGGAAAACAATCATGTGACGGTTCAGGCGGATCGGTATCTTGAGGAAAGGGTGGAAGCAGAGACGGGCGGAAACCTTACAATCACCGTTGGTGCAGCAGGACAGTTGTATGGTGATGAAGCAGGAATTCTTGAGGCTCTTGAGAAGGGGGACGTTGCTCTCGGACATGTTTCCGTCCGAACGCTTGCCGGCAGGGTGCCGGAACTCTCCGTTTTCTCACTTCCATATCTGTTCGGTGGGGCTGAGCATCTCAAAAGCACGCTGGACCATTTTCTTGGAAGCGTAATGGCATCCGCCGTTCAGGAACGAATGCCGGGACTGGTTGTCCTTGGATGGTATGATAACGGAGGCAGATGCTTTTACACAAAGACGCAGGTCGTATCTGCACCCGACCTGAACGGATTGACACTTGCCGCTGAGGAAACAGAAGCCATGGACATGTTCCTTGGTGAACTGGGAGCAAAGCGAATGACACTTGGACGGCATACCGTCTTCTCGGCGATCCATCAGGGAGTGGTGGATGGCGGAGAAACCGATCTTCCCAGTCTTCTTTGGCTGGGTGATTATGATGGCGCACCCTACATTTTTCTGGATCGTCACACGTTTGCCCCGGACATATTGCTCATGAGTGCAAAAGTGTATGAACGGCTTTCTGAAGAGGAGCAGCAAAAGCTCATGCAGGCAGCCAGGAAGACGGAGGGAATGGAGTGGGAGCTGCTCCGGGAAACGGAAACAGAGGCGATCAATGCACTTCGCGAATATGGCTGCACCCTCAGCATGGATGATGGTGGAGCCAGGGAGTCCTTTACACCTATGGCTGAGAAGACCTATTCCCTGGTGGATCCAGCACTCATAGAAGAAATCCGGAACATGAAATAAAGGCACCGAATGGTGCCTTTATTTCGTCTTGCCCGAAAAGGCGGAGCGCCTGTTTATTTAGACAGCCTTGTGACCTTATTGGAAGGGACGTATCCGGTGACTCCTGTTTCGAGTGCGATTTCATACCAGCCATTATCGGAAATCCGTACGATGGGATATTCCGTATTGGCCAGTGCAATTCCGTTGACAAAGGCTCCCTCAAGGGGCGTCTGCCTGACCTCGGTGTCCTGATCCAGAATGCGCAGACTGTATTTGAAATTGCCGTATCCATCGATAAAGTAGGAAATGTCCTTGACGTCCGTTTCGACATCTGGGGTGGAAACGGACGTCGATGTAGCTCGCGGCGAGGTCCGCTTTGGTGATGGTGTTGGTGTCAGCTGAACATCCGGGGAAGCCGTTGACTCCTCCGGGAGCAATTCCGGAACCGGTGAATCGGTAGGATCCACGATGGTTGACTGATAGGAGCTGCTCGGAACTGCGGTTTCAAGAAGCCCAGGCGGGATGGTTCCCACAAGCTTCTCTGCGGGCGTTGGGGTCGCCTCCGGAACCGATGTTGTCCGGATGGAGCCCTGCTCTACAGCGGGGGAATAGATTTGGAAAAAGAAAAAGATTGCAAGCAGTAACAGAAAGATGAGGATGCATGCAATACGAATCGCCTTCATAGCAATCACCTCGTGTGTTGATTTGTTTGTATTTTATCACAAATCAAGGAAAAAGGGAACGAGACGGCTCAGACCAATTCCTCATCTGATTTGACAAGGCGTCAAAAAGAAACAGGACGTCCGGTGGAACGTCCTGTTTTTGATCATAGACATCATGCTTACTTGATGGATCCTTCAACCATGCCCTTGATAATATACTGCTGGGCAAAAAGGAAAAGGATGATTACCGGCAGCATGGCCAGCAGGGTACTGGTCAGCAGTAAATCCCACTGCTTGATATAAGATCCGGCGAACATGCTGACCGCCAAAGGCAGCGTTTGAACGGATCCGCTGGCACCCAGCACCAGCAGGGGCAGCAGATAGTCATTCCAGATCCAGATGCCGTTCAGGATCAATACGGTTACTGCGGTAGGCTGAAGCAGGGGTAACACAATACGGAAGAAGACTCCTGCCCTGGAACATCCATCAATATCTGCGGCTTCCTCCAGTTCCAGTGGAACTGACTTGATAAAGCCATGGAAGATGAAGACGGATAAAGCCATACCAAAGCCCAGATAGCAGAGGATAATTCCGCCATAGGTTCCGCTGAGCTTAATGTGGAAAAAATTGCCCAGCATCCGCAGCCACTGTACCAAAGGCAGCATAACGACCTGGAACGGAATGACCATGGAGGCCACCAGAATCATAAAGATCAGGGTAGACCACCAGGTCTTGTTCCGAACCAGAACCCAGGCGCACATGGCGGAGCAGATAACGATCACCGCCAGAGAGAAGAACGTAATAATAACGCTGTCTCTGAACGCACTCCAATAGGAAAAATTGGGATTGTTGAGCGTATTGGTGATATTGGTTACCAGCTGACCCCAGTTGCTGGGCATGGATACGGGTGACAGAGAGATTTCAACCGCTGTTTTGGCTGAGTTAATCACTACCAGAATAAAGGGAGCCATAAAGAGCAGAAAAAGAAGAAAAGCCAGAACGACCTTGACCCATTTGCCAACAACATGGCGAACATGGGCGGCATTGCTGTTGTCTTGTACTCCGGCAGCCTGCATTACATCTCCACCTCCCGCCGTTTATTGATGGAAACCTGTATGAGAGAAACAACCACCAGAAGAATAAAGAACATGATTGCTTTCGCCTGTCCCTGTCCCCATAGGTTCTTTGTAATCGCAGTATTATAAATGTTGAGCGCCAGCATTTCACTGGTCTTGACCGCTTTCATCATAAACATGCCGGCAGGTCCGCCCTGTGTCAGTGATGTATTGAGGTCAAACATTTTAAAGGAATTGGTCAGGGTGAGGAAGAGCGTGATCGTAAAGGAGTTGGCCATCATCGGGATCAGAATTTTCCTGAGACGGATCCAGTAATTGGCACCATCCACTGCCGCCGCCTCCATCAGGTTCGCAGGGATCCCCTGAATGGCTGCCACATAGATCATCATGATGTATCCGGCGTACTGCCAGATATTCACGAAGCTCATTGCCCAGATAACCGTATTTTTATTGCCGATCAGCGTTTTCTGCAGGAAAGGAATCCCGAGACTTACACCGAGGTTTGTCAGTACATTATTAAAGATAAACTGCCAGATATAGCCAAGGACGATACCGCCAATCAGATTTGGCACGAAAAAGCCGGCCCGGAGGACATTTTTACCCCAGATATTGCTTGTCACCAGCAAAGAAAGGAAGAATGCCACGACGTTAACCAGGACCACATTGATGACGGTATATTCCAGCGTAACCAGGAAGGAATACAGAAACGCTGGTTCAGAGAACATGGTTTTATAATTATCAAAGCCTACAAATGTCAATACCGAACGTATGCCATTGAAATCTGTCATCGAATAGTAGATGCCAAGAAAGAATGGCACGATCATTACCAGACTGAATGACAGAACAGCCGGGGCAAGAAACAGGGCATTGACCGCCCGATGTTTTCTGGCCATAGATTTACCTCCCCAAAGATATCAGCCCAAAATCATAGGTATCCTTTGATCTGAAAAGGGGGAGCCACGAGACCGCGACTCCCCCGCCGATTCATCTTGATCAGTCAGGATATTACTTAGCAACCAGCGCCGGAATTTCGGTCGCCTGAGCCGCTACCATCTCCACGAACTCATCCACGGTGATGGCCTTCTGAGCCAACAGCTCGAAGATGGGTCCCAGGTTGTTCTGGCCAAAGCCATCCGGCAGATAGCCGAAGCCCCAGGAGTAGATGTCGCCGGCACCGGCGGCCTTCATGACGTCCTTGGACAGATCGCCGGCAGGCTCCAGAGTGACATTGGAGAATGCGGGCACCATGCCGGCCTTATTGACCATGTAATCCTGTCCGGCATCGGTAGCAACCATGTCCTCAAGGAACTTGATGGCTTCTGCCTTGTTGGGGGACTGGCTGTTCACGACGTACCAGGAAGGAGCGGACACCATGAGTCCGGTGATCTCCTGATCATCAAACATGACTTCGCCGATGAATCCCATCGCGGGGATTTCCATGCCTTCCGCCTTCATCGCGGCAAGAGAGGGATCAATCCAGTTGCCCTGATGGCAGAATACGGTCTTTCCGGTAGCAAAAGCATTTACGTTGTCATCATAGTTGCCGTTCAGCAGGATATTCTGATCGGAATAGGTGAACAGAAGATCTACGAAGGTGGCATATGCGGTCAGACGATCACGGTCGATTTCGCCGGCCAGCATCTTGTCGATCACGGTCATGTCGCCATAGGGAAGGCCGCAGGACAGATAGGCGGAGAAGTTCTGGTTGCCGGTAACCCAGGTCATGCCGCCGGCCACAGAGGTCGCCATGGAAACGACAGCGTCAATGCCCAGTTCTTCCTTCATGCCGTCCAGCTTTTCAAAAGCGGCCTTCAGCGCAGAAGTGGTGGTCAGGGTAGCAGGATCAATTTCGGCCTTCGCCAGCAGGTCCTTGTTGTATGCAAGGCCAAAGCCTTCAACGGCTACCGGGAAGCCATAGGTTTTGCCGTCGACAACAAAGCCAACAGAGGTGTTCTTTGCGAACTCGGTATCGGACAGGTCCTCAATGTAGTCTTTCCAGGCATTGTATCCGCCGAGACCTTCGATGACGAAGATGTCAGGCATATTGCCAGCCTGCAGCTCCGCCTTCACGGAACCGGAATAGTCAGCACCGCCGCCGACGGAATACGCTTCTACATTGAAGCCGGCCGTCTTGGAATACTCAGCAGCGTATTCCTTCAGCGCGCTGTCGATTTCCACCTTCAGGTTGGAAACACGGATGTCCGCCAAAGCGGAGAGGCTCAGAAGCGCCAGAGCCAGGGTCAGAACGAGAACTACCAGTTTTTTCATGGGATAACCTCCTTTTTTTCTTGGCGGATCACCGCCATATTCCAAACGGCATTCCGCCGATTCAGAAACAAATGGACGGGGAATGGAAACGTTTCCAGCCCAGGGACTGAGAAAACCTTGCTTCATTCCGCAGAAGGAGATGCCTTCTCATCTTCAAGAAACATGATATCACACATCCGTCTGCTTGTCCACCGATTTATGGACATTTTTTTATCCACCTGGATATTGTTTCCGGAATAGTCCCGTGATACAATGAGCATGGTTTTTCGAATGAAAATCGATGAGCAGGGAGTTGGCCCGTTTGCGTAGCAAACCGTTTGTCAGGTAACAAATACTGACAAAAGATTCTACGACGAAAGACCAGGCTGCTTGTCAGAGGAGGAGAACAGCATTTATGAAATTTACCAATGGATACTGGCTGACAAAACCGGAATTCAGAATAAGCTATGCGACCCAGTGTGTACGGGCTGAGCAGGTAGGAAACGAGCTGCACCTGCTGGCGGCCACCCAGCCGGTAAGAGGCCGGGGCGATGTGCTGAACAGCGCGGTGCTTCAGGTGATCTTCAGCAGCCCCCGAAAGGACATCATCCGGGTGAAGGTCACCCATTTTGCCGGTGAAAAGGACATGGGACCGCACTTTGCTACGTATGAGGAGGATGTTACTCCGGAGATCAGGATCACCGATGATGTGGCCACGCTCACCAGTGGCAGACTGACGGTCCGGGCCTTGAGGCAGGAGGGAATCTGGCAGATTGATTTTCTTGATGAGAACGGGAATGTGCTCACCTCCAGCGGATACCACGGCATGGCTCGGGCCTTATTTGAGGAGTATGGTCCCACCTCCATTGAGCGGCGGGGGGACAGTTACATGGTGGACTCGCTGATGCTGGATGTCGGGGAGACGGTGTATGGCCTCGGAGAACGGTTCACTCCCTTCGTAAAAAACGGTCAGACGGTTACCATGTGGAATGCGGATGGCGGCACGGCCAGTGATCTGGCGTATAAAAATATCCCCTTTTATATGACAAACCGTGGATATGGCGTTTTCGTGGAAAGCGCGGCAGATGTTTCTTTTGAGGTCGCCACCGAAAAGGTAGAACGGGTGCAGTTCTCCCTGCCCGGGGAAACCATGACCTACGATCTGATCTACGGCGGCACGCCCAAGGAAACGATTGGTCTTTACACGGCGCTGACCGGGCGTCCTGCCCTGTTACCCGCATGGAGCTTCGGTCTCTGGCTTTCCACCAGCTTTACCACAGACTATGATGAGAAGACAGTGACCTCCTTCATTGACGGGATGGCAAAGCGGGATATTCCCCTTCGGGTATTCCATTTTGACTGCTATTGGATGAAAGCCTATAACTGGTGTGATTTCCACTGGGATCCGGATGTCTTCCCTGATCCCAAGGGAATGCTTGAAAGATATCACGGCAAAGGCCTGAAGCTCTGTTGCTGGATTAACCCGTACATTGCCCAGGCGTCTCCCCTGTTTATGGAAGGACTGCAAAAGGGCTATCTGCTGAAGAAGACGGATGGAAGCGCGTGGCAGACAGACCTTTGGCAGGCGGGAATGGGAATCCTGGATGTCACCAATCCAAGTGCCCGCGACTGGTATTGTGAAAAGATCAAAGCCATTCTGGATATGGGGATTGACTGCCTCAAGACTGACTTCGGTGAGCGGATCCCGGTACATGGAATTCAGTATTTTGATGGCAGCGATCCTCTTAGGATGCATAACTATTATACGTTCCTGTATAACCAGATGGTATTCGAACTCCTGAAGCGGGAAAAGGGCGAAAAGGAAGCCATCCTGTTTGCCCGCAGCGCCACGGCTGGTGGCCAGCAGTTCCCGGTTCACTGGGGCGGTGACAACAGTGCCTGCTATGTATCCATGGCGGAAACGCTTCGGGCGGGGCTCAGTATGAGCCATAGCGGCTTTGGCTTCTGGAGCCATGATATCTCCGGCTTCGAGCAGACAGCTCCGGCGGATGTATATAAGCGCTGGGCAGCATTCGGACTGCTCTCAAGCCATAGCCGGCTCCACGGATCCGGCAGCTACCGGGTACCGTGGCTGTTCGATGAGGAAAGCGTGGATGTGGTGCGTACATTTTCAAAGCTGAAATGCAGCCTGATGCCTTATCTCTATCAGATGGCCATTGAAGCGCATGAAAAAGGCTACCCCATGATGCGCAGCATGATGATGGAATTCCCCGAGGATCCGGCCTGTGATTATCTGGATCGTCAGTATATGCTGGGGGACCGTTTGCTGGTTGCTCCCGTTTTCCGGACGGATGGTGAGGTAACCTACTATCTTCCGCAGGGGGAATGGTTCCATCTGCTGAGCGGTGAAAAGGTACAGGGAGGAGGCTGGAGGAAAGAGAAATACGGTTTCCTGAGCCTGCCGCTGTTTGTAAAGGGTGGCACTGTACTGCCGATCGGTGCCTGTGAGAATCAGCCGGACTATGATTTTGCGACCGGCGTTGAGCTGCGGGCATATGGCTTGCAGGAAGGCGAAACCTATTCGCTTACGATTCCCACAACGGAGGGAACCGTCGATGCCACGTATGATGTATCCATTCATCATGGCGAGGTACAGGTTAAAGCCGATACTGCGAAACCCTTCTCCGTTCAGGTGATTGGCTGATTCCTCTGTCCTCTGAATATAGCATAATACACAAGGCACCTGCCGTATGGCAGGTGCCTTGTGTATTATGGAAAGCTGTTATTGAATCTGGTGACTGACGGATTCGGCCGGACGAATCAGTTCGCTCTTGAAATAATTGCCATTGCGCCAGAAGTAGAGCTCTGCGACATCGCCGGGCTGCATCCGGCCGCGGGCCTTGCGAATCGTTGCATCGCCCAGAATGGCAAGATTTCCGATGCCAATGAGCACGTCGCCTTCCTCAAGTCCTGCATCATCGGCAGGAGAGCCGGGAATGACGGACTCAATATAGGCGCCCTGTGGCAGGCCATAGAAGGTCTGATACACCGGATAAATGTAATGGGACTTGACGCCAAGATCCCAGCCGCCGGCAAAGGCCGATTCGGTGGTGGTCAGTTCAACGGGAAGTGTATGCATCAATATGTCATTGGTTCCCTGACCGACCGGAATCCAGACGAGCTGATCATCATCAATCGTATAGGTCCGTCCACCGGATTTGAACCAGCATACGGCAATCTGTGCCCCTGCGAAATACTCTTTGTAGGAAACCACAAAGTGATGCGGCCATGTGTATTCCCAGTCGGCAGTCTCGTTTGTCTCAAAATCGGAATAGACGTAATTGGGAGCGATGGACAGGTTTTTAATGCTGTATTCCTTATTGGCTTGCTCAAGGAAGTAATTGGAGAACGCCATGGGCGATCCATCCGTACGGTTTGGAATGACCTTGATAGCAAAGGAGGTCACCTTGTTTTGCGTCTGATTTCGAATGGACAGCTGAATGCTTCCGTAGAAATCATATTGCGTAACCTCGGCCCGCTGAATCCACATCGGCTGGTTGCGGGCGGAGAGATAACCGTCATCGCTGCTCTTCTGCGTTTCGCGGGAGGGAATGCGGTCATCAAAGAGGAGACAGAGGGTCTCAGGATCGGCAATGCCGGTTGAATCAACACCTACATCTCTCTGGAACACCTTGATGATGTCGGCTGTAGAATTGGTATAAAGCGGATTAGTAAGGTTATCGGCGTTGCGATAATACCCGAGCTCATATAAACGCTCTTTTACGCGGACCACTTCACTGCCGCGGCTTCCGGTCTGAAGGGTCTCGTACTGATTCAGTTCATCCTGTGTATACGTATAGAGCGCACCTACGGGCTTATTGCCTGCCAGGGGATCCACACCGATGTGCATGTATCGGCTCCATACCTCGGCTTCGCTGACCTGGGTGATCACGACAGGGCGGAGCTGCTCCAGCATCTCACCGGAAATATACCCCGCGGGGTTCTTCTTTCCTTCCTGGATGTGGTACCAGACTGTACCATCCCATTCGATCTGTCCGACCGCATACACCTTGGTAAGGGAATCAAGGGAATCCAGACGCTGGCCATTCGGGATCTTGCGGATATTGGTATTCACCTTTGTGCGCATCAGCTGGGGTTCAGCAAAATGGAATTCTGCACGTGCGACTTCCTCGGGAGATGCGGGAGCGGGTGTCGGACTGGGCGTCGGAGTGGGGGTCGGAATCGGTGTCGGTGTCGGTACCGGGGTAGGAGAGGGGGTCGGGCTTGGTGTCGGTGTCGGCGTCGGGGTTGGGATAGGCTCAACAAGGGAGGTGACGATCCATCCGAAATGTCCGTTCTTTTTTACCTTGACATAGGCCCAGGTTTCCCCATTCTCTGTTCTTTCATCGAGGACGCGTACAACGGAGAGACGTGGCAGAACCTCAACGATGATGCTGCCCTTTCCGATTCCCTTCCGTAAATTGCATTCAACGACCGTCTGGCGAACGTCGGGATCCAGAGGATCAAAACTTACATGACTGTAATCCGGCGTGGGGGTCGGGGTCGGTGTCGGGACCGGTGTCGGAGTGGGCTCCGGAGTGGCGGTTGGTGTGGGCGTCGGTGAGGGCGTTGGTTCAACCAGATCGAGAAGGATGTATCCCTCACGGTGACTTTTCTGCGTGGTCACGTGAATCCAGACGTCTTTGCCCTGGGTGATGGTTTCAATCACCTCAACCCGATCATTCTTCTTGAGCTTTTCGACGACGATCGAGCCCTTGTCCGGCTTCTTTCGAAGATTGCATGATTTTGCGGTTCGTATGATACTGCCTGCCGGGAACGTGTCCTCCGCTGTTTCTGCGATGCCCATGGAGAAAACAAGGGTAAAAAGAAGGAGGAGGAAGGCAACAATGCGAATAACTGCTTTCATATGACACCCTCTACTTTATTTTCGGTCACAAATATTGGTTACATTATAGCAGACGGTCAATGGTTTAGCAAGTGCCGATCCCACGAATGGGTTTTCCGGGCCGATCCAGACAAAGCGGTTCCAGGGGACCGTCTTCCTGCATCCGGGCCTTTTCTCGTCAATTGTATTGATCCGGTGTACAGTCTCCGGGGCATTCACACGCCACACTGGTGATCATGGAATTCAAACACAAAACAAGGCTTCAGCAAAAGCTGAAGCCTTGCGAATGGACTCAATAGGTCTCAAGGAGGGAACGATAGTATTCGTCTTTCTCCTCTGGGGTTTTCACATTGACCAGATACATCATATCCGCCATTGCACCGGAGAGGGCTTTCGGGATGCGCTGGACCATCTTGATGCGGTCACCGTATTTCTGCATGATGGCATCATGGTCCATGACAAAATTCTTGCCGTCTCTGCGTCCACAATAGCAGCAGAAATAGTGTTCCTTATCGTTGCTGCTTACCAGTGTGCTGCCGTAGGCCACCATGTCTGCCCAGATCTTATAAACATCCGTGGAGTTGGCAAAGTTGAACATGTCGGCACTGAAGCCGCCGGAGGGGCGCATATTGACCTCAAGACCGAGGATATCGCCCTTCTTTCCAAGGTTCTTCTGATCCTCATCAAGAACAAAGAATTCGAAATGGATGAAACGGCTGTGAACGCCAAAGGCCTTAACGGTCCGACGTCCGGCATCACGAATGCCCTCCGGGAGATCTTTTTCAATGTAATAGCAGGAGTTTCCGTTGGTATTGACGATGTCCATGATGGAATCAATGGTTACATTGCCGGTTTCAAAGATGGGCGTTCCATTCGGGTCGATGATTGCATCATAGCTGTGAACGGTTCCGCGCACGAATTCTTCCATGATATAGGGCTCATCCGGCTTTTCGGAAAGGAATCCAGCCAGATCCTCATCGCTGGACAGCTTATAGGTGTGAGACGCACCAACGCCGTTATCCGGCTTTACGATGACCGGATAGCCAACCGTTTCAATAAAGGCTTTGCACCGATCATAGTCATCCACAATGTGCCAGCGGGCTGTCTTGATCCCGGCCTTATCATAATTGGCCTTCATGGCAGACTTATACTTGACCGGCACCATATCATCGGTGTGGAATCCGGTGGTGATATTGAATGCTGTGCGCAACGCGGCATCCCGCTCAAGCCAGTATTCATTGTTGGATTCCAGCCAGTCGATGCGGCCGTGCTTGTAAATCAGGAAAGCAACGGCACGATACACCTCATCGTAATTTTCAAGAGAGCTGACCTTGAAGTACTCGGTCAGACTTCCGCGCAGTTCCGGCATAAGCTGATCATACGGGCAGTCACCGATGCCGAGAACCCGGATGCCGTTTTTCTGAAGCTCAGAACAGAATTTCCAATAGTTTGTCGGAAAATTAGGCGAGATAAAAATGAAATTTTGCATAGCTGTTCCCTCAATTTTCTTTACTCAGGCCTCGCCCATCAGGAAAGGCAGGTAATATGCTGTCTGGCGATACCACCAGTCCCAGTCATGGTTGACATCAAATCCCCAGAAATCGACCCAGGCATGGATGCCTTTGTGCTCAAGTACACCCTTTAAACGTGCGGTGCCTTCCTTAAGCACATCCTCCCAGGCACCCTGGCCGACACAGACGATGATCCTGCGTTCATTGTACATGTTGATGTACGGATGATTGTACGGCATTCCCGCAATATAATCGCAGGGGGAATTCTGATAGACCAGGTCATCCATGTAGGAGCCGAAACTGTCACTGGAATCATAGATGCCGGAAAGGGCCAGAACGGAATCAAAGAGGTCCGGCCGACGGAAAAAGAGATTCGCGGCATGCATGGCCCCAAGGGAGCAGCCAAAGGTCATGATCGGCGTATAAGAATGATTCCGTTCACCGGAAAGATCCGCAATGCGTGGACAGATTTCATCCACCAGGTAGTGATACCACTGCTCATGACGCTCAATCCGGCGGCGGGGATCTCCACCCTTATCCGCCCAGGTTTCGTTGTCAATGGTATCAACGGAATAGACGGTGATCTTTCCGCTGTCGATCCATGGGGCAAAAACATCGGTCATGTGAAAATTTTCAAAGTCATAAAACCGTCCGGCCTGACATGGAAAATACAGGACGGGCTTTCCCTGATGACCGTAAACCTTGAACTCCATATCGCGTCCAAGGGACGGAGAGTATTCTTTGAAATAACGTACTTCCATTTTCAATCTCCTCTTCAGGTACAGTATTTTTAGAAGATTTGCCGGCTCCTCTGTCAAATATGTGCCTTTGACAGAAAGACCGGCATGCTTTGGCATATCTCCTTGTTTCAAATGATGCGGCATTCTCCTCTGCAGGTACATTTGGGTCTGTTGATTCGCCAAGCCATATGTCAAGTACCTGCTTCCTGACAAAACCATCGCGTACGCGATGGGCATGGCTTCTCTGTTAATGAAGCAAACTCACTACACAGGATGAACGGTCCTTTTTTTATTTCGAATTGTATAAACGGTACATCTCATTATATGTTCGGTTGTTCAGTCTATACTTCTGTGTCTCTGTATTGTTTCTCAAGCCATATATTTCATCTACACTATAAGG
>JAFUZM010000374.1 GCA_017476605.1 Clostridia bacterium | reverse complement strand
GCGGCTTTTCGTTTCAAAGGCATCCAGGAGACAGTAAAAGGCAGGGAGGACAATGGCCCAGCCGCCAAGGAGAGACCGCTGAGGGATCATCAGGTCTGCAATGACATTGGAAAAGCGCAGATTGAATTCCGGCTGATTGGCAGGCGTCTTGTAAAATCCGGAAAAGATTTCCTGGACGCGTTCAAAATGATCCCGGAAGCTGAGGTCAAAGTCGTAGAAAAATCCAAGACCGCCGTTCAGAAAAAAGAAGAGGAACGCCGCCGTAATGACAAGGGGACGGTTTCCAAGAATGCGGAATGCAAGGTAACAAAACCCCACATAGGTCAAAAACATCAGGTAGGTTCCGGGAATGACCACCGCAAGATTGATGGGCAGCCCCAGGAGCATATGCGTTGTGCTCAGCGAATCAGTCAGGTACGGATACGCAAGGCCCGTGCCATACAAAAGATTGTAGCTGGGAGGGAAGCTGGCATTCCTGAGAGAGGTGATAAAGGAGAGGTGCATGCAAAGGTCCCCGTAGGTGGACTGACCGCACCAGTAGGAGCCATCCTCTGCCGGCATAAGAACATGCGTATACTGAAGATAGCCGGAGAAAGCCGTCAGGGGAAGAACCAGAAACAGGAGGATGCGGAAAAGCTTTTTTTCCTCATCCGTCGCCTTTAGAGGTACGAACGTCGGATGGCGGCGCATGACCAGAATCACAACTAGAAGAAGGAGAATGGCCGAGCAGAGATGCGCGGCAACGGAAAACCGAAACGCGTAGGCAAACAGTGCAGGCAGCCACATCTCCATCACAACGCCGAGACAGAGGCCCAGCCATACCCGGATGGAGGCCTTTGCCCTTGAATAGGTCTGACCCACGATCAGAATACCACCCAGAGCAAAGTAAAGCGAATAAAGAATTGCAATCATAGAAAACCTACAGTCGGTTTAAAATCATCAGAATGATTTTGCTGTCAAACATCGGTGCAAGCTTTGACTCACTGATCATGGTTCCCACCTGTTCGATGGGGACGACGGCCATGACCAGAGGGATGAGCGAAAAGAGGATAAAGACCAGAAGAATGCCGCGGATGCCACCGAAAATGCCGCCAATCAGGGCATTGAGATGCTTGAGCACCGGAAATTCAAACACATAGCTGATCATGTGCACCAGGAAGAGCATGATGAGATAGGCAATCAGGATGGTAACGAGAAAGCTGATGATGGAAATGGAGACATCGACAATGGTCCTGCTGAGCACCGCGGAAACCGTCTGTGCGCCGTTTGAAGCCGTCTTCTGAAGGGCTTCAACAAAAACCGTTTCAAAGCTTTCCGGCAGGTTTGCCTTTTTTACGATGGTCTCAAGCACGCCTCCGCGGATGGAGGAGGCAGGCATTGTAGAAAGGTCAAGATCGCTGATTCTGCTCCCGGCATCGGTATAGTAAAGAAGGGTATTGACCAGCGTTTCATTCTCCTTGAGCTTTTCGGCCACCTGTCCGCTGAGGGCAAAGGCCACCCCGATGGAGACGACCACCGCGGCAATGCCAAGGACACTGTCAATGAATCCCCGGTGCATTCCGTAAAGAATGCTGACCCCGAGAATCGCGAGAATGATGATGTCAATGATATTCATAAACGATTTTCCTGTTTTAAGTCGTTACATTGGAAGGTCAACGACATAGATATCGACGCCGGAGGAGACAACCGCCCGATTATTCGTGATCATTCCGATCACCTTATTGATGGGGATGTCAAGAGGATAGGACTGGAAGGTCGTATCCCCAAACCGGCAGGCATAGATGGTATTTTCGGAAAAGCCGTATATCCCACGGGAACCCAGCGTTGCGCCAAAGCAGTTTCCGGGCAGATGGATCACGCGGTTCACGTTTCCATACATGATCCGGACGCTGTTGATGGTGCCGGAGCGGCTCTGATCGCTGTTGGGCAGAAACAGCTGATACAGGGTGTTTCCCGAGCGTTTTATGTCCTCAAGGGTATAGCCGTAAATCAGGCTTGAGGATTCGCTTTCCACGGCGCGGTAGTTGTAATGCAGAATTTCTCTCGTGGTGACGATATTGAGAATGCCGTTGTTGTCAAAGACCTTGTAGGCAATGTGGTCGCCAAGAGAGGTGCGGCCGGTCAGAAGACGGCCGGGCTGGAAGGTCTGGAGCTCCGTTTCAATGACCGTTCCGGTGGTGATCAGTCCCATGGTCCACATGAGCTCCGTCGTCTGTGTGCTTGAGGTGGTGGCCGCATCGAAAAATCCGATGTCGAGCAGCGTCTGATTTTCAATCGTGATATTATCAACCGTCTGCCCGTTTTCATTGATCACGGTGACCACGCCCGTATCCTGCGTGCCGACGAAGGCGGCTGCGTATTCCCGTCCGACGCTTGCAAACTGAATGTAATCGGACATCTTGTTGTTGTATGTGAGACGTCCACGGTCATTGAGGATATAGAGGTCATTGCCCGTCCAGGCGATGATCCGGTTTTCGCCGATGTCATAATCGGCATTTGACCCGATCTGATAGCTCCAGACGCTGGCGCCCGTGGCAGAGACACAGTGGATGGACATGCCGTCATAGAAAATGACGTTGTCGCCGAAAGGATATACGTTCTGGGAGACCATGGCACCGATTTTCTGAATGTTGCCGATGCCGACACGTCCCCGATCACCAAACAGTCTCTGCGTAAGACCCATGAGCAGGAGAACCAGAACGATTGCCGTCAGGATTCCGATCAGGATACGGGGACTCCGCCTCTTTTTCTGTCCCTTTTTTTTCTCATTCCCGGTATACACGCTGTATGTTCTGCCAGGGGTATACGGGGAAAAGACTCCATTTTTTTTCCTGTCCATTCAAAGTTCCTTTGAATCTTTCCACTTTTGAGGAAACCACAGGCAGACATAAAGGAAAACAGCGAGTATCTGCCTTTCTTTTTTCTGATTTTCCTCAAGTTTTCCACAGAAAAACCTCGGTTTTTCCACAATTTTTGTGGAAAACTTGGCTTAACTGTGGAAAACTCCCTTATTTTGTGGAAAACTGATTTTTTTCGCCCAGACTTCCCTGATCCACCTCATAGAACACGCCATTATGCTGATTTCCAAGATCAGAAAGATCCGTGCAGGTTACAAATGTCTGAATCTGATTAATGCGCTCGCCCAGCGCCTCCCGGCGACTGACGTCCAGCTCGCTCATGACATCATCCAGAAGAAGGATGGGCGTCTCGCCCTTTTCCTTTGTAAAGTAGGCAAGCTGTCCCATCTTGAGTGAGAGCACGACGCTTCTCTGCTGACCCTGAGAGCCATAGGTTCTTGTATCCCTGCCGTTGATTCGAATGCTGATGTCATCGCGGTGAATCCCCGTTCCCGTGCTTTGACGGCGAATGTCGTCCTCGCGTCCGGCATACAGCTGATCAAGGAAGGTGCCCTTGATGTTTTCCGCATCCTTCAGGGAGGAGATATATCTCAGCTGAAGCTGTTCACTGCCTCCCGTGAGATGCCGATGTTCCTCGGCGGCAAGGGAGGACAGCGATTCAATCGCCTCATGGCGAATGTCCGATATCTTGCTTCCGCTCTCGGCCAGCTCCTCATCCCACATGTCCAGCACGGCCTTCATGGATGGCTTGATCTGAATTTCCCGCAGAAGCGCATTTCTTTGGGTGAGTGCCTTGGTATAGCGCTGCAGGTAGTAAAAATAGGAGGGACTGATCTGCGAGAGCTGCATGTCAATAAAGCGCCGCCGCTCACTGGGACCGCTTTTGACGATCTGAAGATCCTCGGGGGAAAACAGAACGCTGCAGACATGGCCGAAAAGCTCGCCGATGCGCTCCGCGCGCCGCTCGCCAATCTTGATGTTCTTTTTCTTTTTCTGGCCCCGTGCAAGAATCACGGTCACCTCATGGCCGCCATCGCTTTGTCTGCTGTTTACCGTCACCCGGCCAAAGGGCTGATCCCAGCGGATCATTTCCTCATCCTTGCTGGTCCTGTGGCTTCGTCCGACACAGCACAGATACAGCGCCTCAATGATGTTTGTCTTTCCCTGGGCATTT
>JAFUZM010000373.1 GCA_017476605.1 Clostridia bacterium | reverse complement strand
GTTGTGGCATCCGGAAGCGAAGAGGCAGATGCAAGTCGGTGCCCATCACGAAACGGGGGTTCTGTCAGAGCAGGTACTTGACAGAAGTTCCCAGCCAAACAACAAAGATAATGATACCTGCGGAGGAGAAAGAGAATATGTCAAAGATTGATACCGTACGCAGTGCAATGATGCAGGCGATGAAAGATAAGGATAAGCCGAGAAAGGATGCACTCTCCCTCCTGCTGTCCGCACTGAAGGCAAAGATGATCGACAAGCGGGCAGACCTCACGGAAGAAGAGGAGAATGCGGTGATCTTCCATGAGATCAAGCAGGCACAGGAAACCATTGAGTCGACACCTGCGGATCGCACTGATGTGATTGAGGAAGCGAAGCTGAGAATCGCAGTATATGGGGAGTTTGCCCCGAAGCTGATGAGCGAAGAGGAGATCACCGCTGTAATCAGCCAGGTTTTAAGTGAACTTGGCATAGATGCACCGACGGCTAAAGATAAAGGCAAGATCATGAAGGAGCTCATGCCCCGTGTGAAGGGAAAAGCAGACGGTGGTCTGGTCAATAAGCTTCTTACGGCAAGATTCCAGTAAAGAAACAGAGAGGAGATTCCAGTTTGCGGAATCTCTTTTTCTCTATGCAGGCTGACAGCCAAAGGGAAAAGAAGATGGGTCCTGACGGGCCGTGACCATTGGATTCAGGAGTATGCCTGCCATATGACAGCAGCTCGGATGACAGCAACAGAAGTGAAAGAGGCATCATGCAGATTTACTTTGCTCCTTTACAGGGAATTACAGATGGTGTATTTCGGAAAATCCACGCAGATCACTTTCCGGGAGTCGCGAAATACTTCATGCCGTTTATCAGCCCGACACAGAATTACAATCTGACCAATAAGGAACTCCGGGAGATCGACCCGGGGAATCTTCATGTTCCCGCAGTGCCGCAGATTATCGCCTCACACCCGGAACTGTTTTTGTGGGCAGCCAACCAACTGGCAGATCTCGGATATGATGAGGTCAATCTCAATGCCGGCTGTCCCTCCGGTACAGTGACAGCAAAGGGAAAAGGAGCAGGGATGCTGCTTTCCATGACAAAGCTTGAACTGTTCCTGGACGAGGTGTATGGGAAGTGCCCCATCCGGGTATCCATCAAGACGCGGCTTGGATGGACATCAAAGGATGAATATCCGAGACTTGTTGAACTGCTGAACCAGTATCCGGTAAGCGAACTCATTGTTCATGGACGTACACGCGCTCAGTTTTATGAAGGAGAGGCAGATCCGGGTACGGTAATTGATTCACTTGCCATGTGCCGAATGCCTGTGGTTTATAACGGAGACCTGTTTACGCCTCAGATGTGCAAAGCCTTCATGGATTCAAACCCGCAGTTTCATGGAGTCATGGTAGGACGCGGGCTTGTTGCAAATCCGGCACTGGTACGGACCGTGCTAAGCGGAGAAGCACTGACCCGGGCTGAAATGCAGCAATACCATGCGGCAGTCTATGAAGGATACATGCAGGTATTTCCGAAAAGCGCTGTTCTTGGCCGAATGCGGGAAATCGGGAAGCATCTGGCCCTTTGTTTTGAGGATGCCGGGAAGATTGTCAAGAAAATGCGCAAGGCGTCGTCTCTTGCTGCCTATGATGCCGCGGTCTGCGAACTCTTTGAGCATGACATTGCATCAGATCCGGGATTCCGGGTCTCTCTCTGAGTGTTTGGCATCGTGGCAGGAGGTTGGAAGCGTGGAAAACGGCAGTTTGCATACATACAAATTGTGTGGTTGACGCATGCTTGTTTCTGTGCTATATTTCGCCTGATTTGTTTTTCTTCTCGAGGAAGGAAAGCATACAAAATGTCAATACTACCGAAGTGAAAAGAGGAGAGACGTAATGACTTATACAACTCGTGATTTTGGAACAACAAAAGCAGGGGAAAAGGTTACTGCATATACCCTCAAAAATGACAATGGAATGTCGGTAACCGTACTTGATTATGGCTGCACGATCCAGTCTCTCATGGTTCCGGATAAATGGGGAAAGTCTGTGGATGTTGTTCTCGGTTACAATACCCTTGCCGAGTATGAAAACAACAACGGATTCCTTGGTGCCTTTATCGGGCGCGTAGGAAACCGGATCGGCGGCGCTAAATTCACGCTGAACGGGCAGGAATACCCTCTGGCAGTCAATGACCGCGGGAATCATCTGCATGGCGGCCTCAGGGGCTTTGATAAAAAGGTGTATCAGGCGAAGGTTGTCGGGGATGAGCTGGTGTTCAGCGGTGTCAGCCCGGATGGGGAGGAAGGATATCCAGGAACACTGTACATGACCATTCGTTATCGCCTGGATGAGAACAATACGCTGCATCTTACGTATAGTGCGTTCTCGGATAAGGATACGCTGTTCAATCCCACCAACCACAGCTATTTCAACCTTTCCGGAAACGGCAGTGTCCTCAAGCATGAGCTCCAGATTTTTGCAAAGCAGTTCTGTGTCAATGATGAGAACTGCCTGCCCACCGGCGAGCTTATGAACACTGAAGGATCCCCCTTTGATTTCAACAATCCAAAGATGATTGAAACGGATATTGGCGAGCAGGATGCGCAGCTGCGTGCCGGAAACGGGTACGATCACAATTTCTGTCTTTCCGATACCAGCGAATGGAAGAATGTTGCGCGGCTTACCAGCTATGATACGGGCATCCGGATGTGGTGCAAGACGACATTGCCGGGCGTACAGTTCTACAGCGCCAACGGCCTGACGGAGCGGAACGGAAAGTACGGACCGATCGTAAAACGGCATGCCATCTGTCTTGAAACTCAGGTATGGCCGGATGCCATTCATAAGCCCAACTTCCCATCTCCGATTCTGCGTGCCAATGAGCTTTATTGTTCTCAGACCGCTTATCACTTCGAATTGGTATAATGATTCGCCGGATCACAAGATCCGGCTTTTTTCATAAATCAGAGCCTTTCATTTCCCGGAGGAAATGAAAGGCTCTGAACGTATGCAGTTTTCTCGGTCAAATCGGTGGACTGTGTGTGGGGACATTCATCCGGTCCTTCGTCCCTGCAGCGCAGGGATGAAGAATTTCCTATTCTGTAACGTATTTTCCGATCGCCGTGTCGATCACATATTGTTCCTTGAGTTCCTTCAGCTTTGCAAAATGCGGCTGCTTGCCATGCGCCGAAAGGGCATCTGCATCACGCCATTTTTCGATCAGAAGCAGTTCATCAACGTCATCGACGGATTTATAATAGTTGTACATGATGTTTCCATCCTCAGCGCGGCTGGCTTCATCAATACCTTCTGTCATGATCATTTCAAGAAATTCATTCAGCAATTCGGGTTTGCATTTGTAGGTTACGTTCAGCACGATCATTGTGGGAATCCTCCTGTTATTGCTTTTTGTCCGGGGAAAGATGTTCACGCAGGAAAAGGAGAGGAGCCAAATATGCGATGGCTTTGCCGGAAAGCAGGTGCTTGACAA
Source organism: Clostridia bacterium (assembly GCA_017476605.1). Classification (GTDB taxonomy): domain Bacteria; phylum Bacillota; class Clostridia; order Christensenellales; family Aristaeellaceae; genus Ventricola. The sequence continues at coordinate 10,064 of JAFUZM010000373.1, read as the reverse complement.
AACCGCCCGGCAGATCAACCGCATCAGATGTACCTGCAAAGAAGGAAGTGTGTTGCGGCAGAACCGTGCCATATGGATAATGCAGCTTATGCGAAGCTCATTTGCCTGTTGGGATTTGCCTCTCCGGTTCATGGAAAATATACCTTATGTTGTGACACAAGTCAACCTTTCCTTTTGCTGTTTTGGATGAAAAGTGTCTGCAGAATCGGAAACGTTGGCATACCTTGGCAGGAAAGAATAAACGACGCTATATTGAATTTACATGCTAAAGGTGGTACACTGCATGCATATTTTTAAAATTATTCCTGCAAATGTGTCGCGGCTTATCATGTGAGGACAGGAAATACAAGAATTCGGAACAATCAGATGGTTCCGTACAAAACAGGGAGGTGCATGAGATGCTTAGCTTTGAAGAATACATGAGGAGATTTCCTCAGATTTCCCGAAAACGGGCAGAGCAGCTGATGGAGGGCGAATGCTTTTTTATAGAGGAAGCAGATGGGGATTATGCGCTGATGCCGGGAAGAAGTACCGATCTCTTTGAGTGGGTCAGCCTGAAACCGCTAAAATGTGATTGCAGCGTATTTCGGGCGAAAAAAGCATGCTCACATACAGCGGCTGTTGTGGGGATTATCGAGAAAAATGGCGGCAAGATCAGATATACAGATATGTTTGCTGTGGCGGAGAAGGAGCTGGCGTACTTCAAATCCAGGGATACGATGTATCAATATGTTTTAGAGAATTTCATAAGAAGAATGAAATATTTTTCAAGATGGTTTTCTACGAAGGAGAAAACATCCTTTCTCTATCAGCTTGCGCTCTATGTGCAGACACCCGGGAGTCATTTGACCAATAAAAATTTTCTCGAATGTTATCGTGGAATTACTGCTTATGACTACCGGGATAGAGATGCGATCATAAAGATGCTTTCTGATCATTGGGAAGAGTGCCCGGATGCAGTGATCCTGGTATTGTCTGAGGAACGGTATGCATTTTCTGATAAGGCAGCAGAAACGATTCTGAAGAGTGTGTCGGAGAATAATGAACTGACGAAACGGTACATTCCTATTCTTGCAGCTAAATTTCAGGAATACTTTCCCCGTGAGCAATTGATAACGTATTACGACAATGTAAAGCTGGATTTTAACACTGTATTTGGAATGAGAGCTTTTCTCAAACGACTGGTGGAGGAGGAGCCGCCTCTCTATGATAAGTTTTTGGAACTCTGCAATCGGGTTCCGAATGTTACAGACCTGTGGATTCCGGATACAGCGGTCATAAAAAAGCTGCTTGAGGCAGGGTATGGGGACAGGCTGGGGAGATTCCTTGATTATTTGATCTATCGCATGAGAATAGAGGATTATTACTTTATCATCCAGTATGTTCCGCATGATCAGTTCCTAAAGGCGTGGAAAAAAGGAGGCAAGCGGAGCTCACTGTCGGAGGAGGACGAAATCGAGATTGATATCCGTGAGGATCCGGAGACGGATGTAGATGATCTGTATCTGGAAAACCTGAGTCCTGGACTCCTGGAGGTCATTCTTGAGTACCGTCCCGAGTACCGCAAGGAGATCAATATTGCTGTACGGAAAAAATACCGGGCTGCTGTGAAAGCAAGAATTCCGGCAAAGATAAATGCGTGTTTGAAGCTGCTGGCAATGGGTGAGGATACGATTGCGACGAAATATGCCTCTGAGCTCGGCCCCGAGTGGCTGGGAGGGGAGAATCTGGTCTATACCGCATTTGTTGGGGCACAGTTGAACACATTGGAGAAGCTGGCGCCGGGACTGAGGAAGATGGAGGTAGACAATGCTGCTGGACAAAATAGATGACAGTACGGTTGCGGAGTTTCGTAAGAAAGGCGAAGAGATCACTTTTCCGTCGGAGAAATACGACATTTTCTATCAATATGACAATGCCGCCGGAAAGATGATTTATCTGGCAGTTTTAAAAGAGGTTCAGGGGAAATCGCTGCCTTTGGGATACTACTTTTCGGTTGGTGCGGATCTCAAGGTTCAATACGGGAAAGAGCTTCCGTGGTTTGCGTTGTTTTTGTACCTTCGGGAGTATGAAAAGACGCTGACGGAGGAGCAGCAGAAGGCCTTGTATGGAGAGGCGTACTATACGCTCGGGTCCGTAGCGGGACTTTCCACCAAAGAACTGGCCGAACGGGAGTCGGCGAGGCGCTCGTTCCTTTCCTTCCTTGACAAGCTGAATAACAAGGGACTGCTATATGAACAAAGTGCGCAGGAAAAGACACTGACCCTCTGTTTTGAACTGATGGAGATTCCGGAAAAGAGCGAGCCGCTCTGGTTCCGCATGAAAGTCGGAGAGACGGGCGGCAAGCTCTACTATGTGCAAAATGCCGTAAATTTCTGCAATGCACTCAAGACAGGCAGTGAGCTGGTTTTCACTTCCCGCTTCTCTGCGCATTTGGCAGCAGATGCTTTTGAGAGTCATTGGCAGCCGTTGATGCGTCGTTTTCTTGAACTGACAACTGCCGGGGCCAGTTACTATTTTTCGGTTTCACGGAATCATATTCCGGATTTTTTTGCCTTGATTCCGGAGAACGTCAGAGGCGAAGCACTGGTTTCTGCGGAAGGCCCATGGAGCATCACGGAGGCAGAGATACCGGCATCGGTCAGAATGGATGACACGGGATCGCTGGTTTTGAATCCGTCCTTTACACCGGGAAAGGATGGCATTGATTATGTGATTCAGGAAAAGCAGATGGTCGTGTTCTATCCCAAACGTCGGGCCGTGGTGCTTTACCATTTTGAAACGCCGGTCATCGCTGAAATCTTTGGTTATTTTATCGGTCAGAGTAAAAAAGAGATCCGGTATGTATCCGACATCTTTGTGAAACGGATTGTTCCTGTTTCAAGCGGAATCATTCGTAAATCCAAGGAGAATGAGTTCAGAATTACGGTTCACATCTCACTTGAGGACAATGCGCTTGTATTTAAAACGGAGTATTGGATGGGCGAGGAGAAGACAGAATCGTCGCATTTTGAGGGCAAACCGTTTGAAATGGGACTGATTCGTTCCTATGTGTCCACTCTGCATGCCCTGCATGGCGTTGAGAATGGCATTGTCTCCAATCCGGAGGATATCCTCTTTTTCCTTAGAAGTAACCTGGAGCCACTTCGCCAGGTAGGCTCTGTATATCTGGATGAAAAGCTGAGAAACCTTAAAATCACCAGTGCACCGGAGGTACAGATCCGGGCGACCCGGGTGAAGGGCTGGCTGAATCTGTCGTTCTACAGCAAGGATTATACGACGGAGGAACTGGAGGCAATTTACAAGGCCTATCGCCAAAAGAAGAACTTCTTCCTTCTCAAAGATCATCTGATTCTGCTGGATTCCCCGAAAATGAAACAGGTGGAGGAGGTAATTGAGGAAGCGGGGGCTGAGAAAAGCCTTTCCGATGTTGTCCTGCCCTTCTACGATGTCATGATGCTGGAAGGGTACCGGGAGGCCGGCGTCGACATCTCCATGGATCAGTGGGTGAAGAAGGCGGTGACGGAGGTTGTTGATTACAGGAGCGAGCCTCTTGAACTGAATGAGGAACTCACAAAGGTCCTGCGGCCGTATCAGTCGGATGGCATCCGCTGGATGAGAAAGCTGATGAAATACGGATTTTCCGGCATTCTGGCTGATGACATGGGACTGGGGAAAACCCTGCAGGTGCTGGCGTTCCTCTCCTCCTATGACTACGATCAGCCGGTGCTCATCGTCTGTCCGAAATCCCTCGTTTACAACTGGCGTAACGAGATACAAAAATGGCTCGGCAGGGATACGCCGATTGAGATTATTGCAGGTGCAAAAGCGTCTCGTCTGGGGATGATTGCCTCCATTCCGAAGAAGGGAAAGACCCTCTACATTACCGGGTATGATTCCCTCAGGACGGATATTGATGCGTACGAGAAGAAGACGTTCTCCCTTGTTCTGGCGGATGAGGCGCAGAACGTAAAGAATGCGGCCACACAGAAGGCGAAAGCACTTCGAAAGGTGGGCAGCAGCATGCGTCTGGCTCTGACCGGTACACCGGTGGAAAACTCCCTGATGGATCTCTGGTCGATCTTCAATTTCCTGATGCCCGGATATATGGGCAGTGAGACCGACTTCCGTCGCAAATATGAGACGGAGGACGACGGGGGAGCCGCACGTGCGATTCTTGCAAGAAAGGTATCGCCTTTCCTGCTGCGCCGCTCCAAGGAAGAGGTCCTGGATTCACTGCCCGGAAAAGAAGTGATTCTGGTGACGGTTACCATGGCAGATGAACAGCGGAAGCTGTATGAGGCCTATCTGCATAAGGCACGCGAACTGGCCAAGGACGTCAAGGGACTCTCCGTTCTCTCGGCTCTTACAAGGCTTCGCCAGATTTGCGTGGATCCCTCTGCATTCCTTGAGGAGTATGACGAGGTTTCGGCTAAGCTCTCGGTGGCGCTGGATCAGGTAAAGGCGGCCATTCAGGGTGGCCATCGCGTTCTCGTCTTTTCTGCCTTCACGCGGGTACTGGAGCATTTCAGGTACTATCTTGAGGAAGAGGACATCCGCTCCTATTACATCAGTGGTGACACATCTGGTGCCATGCGCGTTGACATGGCAGAAAAGTTCAACAGTGAGGATCGGATCAAGGTCATGCTCATCTCCATCAAGGCAGGCGGCACAGGCCTTAACCTGGTTGGTGCGGATACCGTCATTCATCTGGATCCCTGGTGGAACTTCGCTGTGGAGGAGCAGGCGACAGACCGCGCCTATCGTATCGGCCAGACAAAGCCGGTTACGGTATACAAGCTGATCTGTCATGACTCCATTGAGGAAAAGGTCATTGAACTTCAGGAGAAAAAGCGCCAGGCCAGCAGCGATGTTGTTCATTCCAGTATGGACGGCATCGATACCTTCTCTCAGGAGGACATTCAGTACATTCTTGAGTAAGTGCAAACTGAGAGAAGATGCCGGGACGGAGAGAGTTTGCTGAGAGCGTGTATCAGCGTATGCCTGCTTATATTGCGGCATCTGTTGCTGAACTGATAGATGAAGGAGGAGTAAATTGATGAAGGTAAAGTTGTCTGAGATCATCGATGCAATAGAGATGACAGACCAGCAATCTAAGTATTTTCTTGATAAAAAGACCGGGGAAATCCTGTGTACCTATGAGGGGATGATGCGGGATGAAGAGGAGGAAATCGATCAGAAACTGGACCGGCATGGTTTCTGCCGACTGCCGGATTCTTTCGATATCCGCAATTATGATATTATGGAGAGTTTCGCAGAAGAACAGTCCGGGAAGGCAGCAGACACGTTAATGAGAGCGCTTCAGGGCAGAGGTGCATTCCGGCGGTTTAAAGATGCTGTCTATGATCTTGATCTGGACCGGCAATGGTTTGCTTTCCAAAACGAGGCATATCGGCGGAAAGCAATTCGATGGTGCGAGGAAAACGACATCAAGTACGTGGAATGAGTCAGCCGATGGCATAAGCATACCAAAGCTGCTGACAACTGGGCAGCGGCAAAACGCATCTTGACAATTCAAAATCAATCATTTAGACTTTGCGAGGCAAAAGCACAGCGTCAGCGGATGGACCGCAGGGCATCCGGAAAGAGAAATCAAATCCGTTGTCCGTGATTCCCGCTGCGCGATTTGCCTGTGACCTGAGTGAGAAAGGAGCAGATGCATTTTACAGGAATGCATCATGGAGAGAATGAATAACAAACGGATTGAAAAAGTGATTGCCGGTATGCATGATCTGGGTGTCTCTCAGCTTTTGGTCAGCGCACCCGCTTCTGTGTTTTATCTGACAGGAAAATGGATTCAGCCGGGCGAGCGGATGCTGGCGTTTCTTGTAAAGGACAATGGGGATACCTGCCTGTTTGCCAATCGCCTGTTTGCCCTGACGGGGAATGTGGATTGCCCTCTGGTTGAGTTTGATGATACCGAGGACTGTGTGGCCGTACTGGCGGAGCATCTTGGCGATGGCAAGGTGGGCATTGACAAGTTCTGGCCAAGCCAGTTTACCATCCGCCTCATGGAGCATCGCAATGCGATTCGCCCTGTGGTGGGTTCTGCTGCAGTGGATATGGCCCGTCTTTACAAGGACGCAGATGAAATCGTCCTGATGCAGGAGAGCTCCAAAAAGAACGATGAGACGATCCTGGCGGTCATTCCACAGCTGAAAGCCGGAATGACGGAAATCGAGGGTTCCGAACTCTACCTGAAGGAGGCAGGGGCGCGCGGTGCCACAGGCCCCAGCTTTGAGCCGCTTGTCTGCTTTGGTGCCAACTGTGCAGAGCCGCATCACTGCTCAGACCGCGTCAGCGTTCTGAGGGAAGGGGATTCCGTCATCATTGATGTCGGCCTTGTATGGAAGGATTACTGCAGTGACATGACGCGCACGGTGTTCCTGGGTGAGCCTACGGATGAACAGAAGCGCGTGTATGATCTGGTCAAGAAGGCCAATGCCGCCGGCAGAGCCGCAGTGCATCCGGGCGTTCCGGTAGCAGATGTGGACCGTGCGGCACGCAAGGTGATTGAGGATGCAGGCTATGGTCCGTATTTCATTCATCGGACCGGACATGGCATCGGGCTTGAGGTGCATGAATATCCGGATATCAGCAGTGCAAGCCCTGCAATCTGCAAGCCGGGTATGTGCTTCTCTGTGGAGCCGGGCATCTATCTGCCGGGACGTTTCGGTGTCCGTATCGAGGATCTGGTCTGCGTCACCGAGGATGGGGCAACTGTTCTCAATGCTGCACCAAGAGAGCTGCGTGTGATTTAAAGGAAAAGGGAATCTCTTCGTGGACGATGTCCACGGAGGGATTCCCTTTTGTTTATATGTGCCGTGTCACTTTTCGGGATGAAGCGCCCTGTAGGACGTGATCATCCCGTTGATGGAAATGCGCAGCAGCACATAGAGGATGAAGCTGCTGGCAATGAGGTTGATGAGAAAACGCACGATCTCATCTGAGCAGTACATTTCAAGTACGGCGGTCTGCGTCGTATACACGGAGCACATGGCCACGGTCATGTTGATGAGGCGAATGGCGTGCTGGAGAGTGGCCCCTTCCCTGCGCTTGCGAATGGAGATGATGGCCAGAACCAGAAAGCGAATGCCGGAGAAGAGGATGAGAAGGTTGAGGAGAATTCCCCGGTAGTGCATTGCCTGATTGCGGATGACGGTCTCGGCGATGATGCCCGTCAGTACCAGGTTGATGGAAAACAGCACAAGGCTTACGTTAAAGCACACACGAGCTTCTTTTTCCTGGCGTTCACTCTCCGGGGAGGGAAACTGGATTTCATGATGCATGACGAGGGCCGGATACATGCGCACCAGTGCAAGAATCAGGTTATAAAGCCCCAGAGTCAGGAACCAGCGTGTATTCTGAAAAAAGGCCGAGATGATACAAAACAGCGTGAACAGGAAGCTGATTCCGGAGGCAATATACAGGCTGGCATCTGTCCGCATTTCGGGTACGGACAGGATTTCGGCAAGCTTTGGATGCTTGACGGCAAGACGATCTATGAACGATAATTTCTGTTTCAGTTTTTTCAAGGGGAACTCCTAACTGTGCGCATTGGTTTGCATTGCGAGGTCACCGGTACCGTAGATCCGTTTCCAGATTCTTACAAAGTAGAGAATTTCAAACAGGGACGTAAGACCCCACGAGAAGATGTAAAGGGAGTAGAGGGAAAAGATCGTATGGAAATGGGCAAATATCCCAAAATCGAATATTTTTAAACTAGCAAAAGCTCCGAGAAATATCAGAAGTAGCTAAATTCCTTTATTGCAGGGGTTTACAAGCGCCTTCAGCGCTAGTATAATAATCAAGCCCATGTTGATTATTTTTATACTAGCAGGTGATCCAATGTATTATGAAAATACCAAGCCTATTCCTGTACCGGAAAGCTCAGAAAAAGGAAAGGTAATTGTTGCCAAGACTACCGGTTATGTGTACTTGCAGACTGGATATGAATGGGATGCAGCAAAGAAACAACCAATATACAAAAGAACAACCATTGGCAAAATAGTCGCCGGTGATTCAAGTCAAATGTACTTTAGCCCTAACTATGAAGAAATCTTCGGTGTAGTAGACATTGAAGTGTGTGAGTTAAGGAAAAAATACGGAACCAGAGAGCTTAAACTTGCAGGGAAGTACAATATTAGTCTCTCCTTTGCTCCATTTGCTGTTGTGGAAGCCGCATGTGAGAAAGCAGGGTGTCTGGCTCCTCTAAAGAGGGTGTTCCCTAAGAAGTGGAGATTGATACTAGGACTATGTGTACATGCAATCGCAGACGAGAGTACAACCTCTCAGTCGTTTCCTGGATGGTGCTTTACAAACTACTGCGGAATTAATCGAGTTATTGCAGATTCCGAGATCAGTAAGCTCTATCAGTTTATTTATGACAATCGCGGAGATATTCAAGTATTTTCTCATCTATACCAAAAGGAATATAACGAAAGATTCCCTTCAAACCAGAGAAGAGCCGTTGGATTTGACTCGACAAACCAAAACTATGGTGGAGATGGAATACCGTTTGCCAAGCGCGGACATCCTAAGATAGATGTTGGACTGCCTATCATAAATACAGCCATGATGGTAGATGAGAAGACTGGTATTCCACTTTGGTATGAGCATTTTGACGGTTCTCTAAATGATAAAACACAGAATCCGTTTTCACTCAAAAAGGCCGTTAATCTTGGGTTTAAAAAGCTGTTTGTTGTATATGATCGAGGCTACTATAGTGAAGAAGACATAATAGCATTAGAGAAGCTCAAAGAGACAGAGTTTGGTGTTCTATGCTCAGATGGAGTTGATTGGGTTGAAGACCTGATTCGGGAACATGGGAAAGACATCAAAGATCAACAAATGTACTATGTTCCTGATGAAAACGTTTATGCCAACGTCTATGAGGTGAAGCCATTCGAAAAGAATGGAAATGAGAACACCTATTATGCATATTTGTTTTATGATAGCGAACGAGCATCCGATGAACGAGATACCATCCACGATGTAGTCTCCTATCACTGGAATTTAGCGTCCAGCAGGAAACGCTATTCCGAAAAGATGGCTTCTGAGTATGCCTCAAAGGGTATCATTGTTGTTAAAACTCAAAAGGATCCAGAGACAGGAAAGAACTTTCAGCTTCTGGAGGATACCCAAATGATCCAAAGCCTTCTGGATATGAAAGGATTCTTTGTGATGATCAGTACCACAAAGTTGACTCCTCATGATGCAATCTGTTTTGTTCGACAGCGAGACACTTCGGAAAAAGCATTTGCTCGTATGATGAAGCACTTTCATCTTCGGACAACTGGCAGACACAAAAAGGATACCTATGTCGGCATGATGTTCCTTTCATTCATTGCCTTGATTTGTCTCTCGTCATTTCAGTACTTTGAAAAGCCTTATTTACATGCTGTTACATCCCGTACAACAGCTACTGTGTTTGCAGAGCTGGAAAAATATCAGATGATATGGAATGAGAAAGAAGGAGTGTGGGAACCGGAGTATGCGATGAATAAGGACCAGAAGGATATCTGTGGATACCTTGATCTATCGGAAGAACAACTACAGCAAAAGATAGATCATGTGAAGATGAAATCTTCGGCATCAAAAGGTGCAGAAGACGATTATGGTGATGATAACGACTCTTAAAGCCGTAAAATAGTCACATACTTCACCCGCACTAAGAACCTGCTAGTATAAAAATGTTCGATTTAGGGCTGTATGGCAAGAAAAGCTGTCTCGCTCCACACGGAGCGAGTGGATTGAAATTTTCGTGCGCGCGCCCAGGTCGCCGGTCAGCTGTGTCTCGCTCCACACGGAGCGAGTGGATTGAAATATTACTTTTTAGAGACTCACTCTTTTCTTCGTACGTCTCGCTCCACACGGAGCGAGTGGATTGAAATCAGAGCATGTACAGCACGCTTTGATTTTGCTTTGTCTCGCTCCACACGGAGCGAGTGGATTGAAATGTTGACGATCGTCATCGTTCGTCAACGACCGTTGTCTCGCTCCACACGGAGCGAGTGGATTGAAATTACGGTAGCCACGAAACC
>JAFUZM010000372.1 GCA_017476605.1 Clostridia bacterium | reverse complement strand
TTTGCCTTGGGAAAGTCATCTCGGATCCATTCGCAGACACGCTTTCTTTGGATAGGTGTCATTTGAGGGATATTTATCTTGAGATCGCTCCAAAAACCATTTATCTTTTCTTCAAGTATTTGTATTCTATTACGCTGAATCCTCAGATATTGCTGCTTGCCTTCTTCCGATAATTGGCTCAGGTTCACTTGCCGTTGTCTGTCTTTTAACTCTGATGCATGTCTGATTTGATACAGCATCGCATTCTGTTTGGATGGAGTTATCCATTCTCTTGGAATTTCAAAAACAGCGAAAACAATATCCATATCTGAAAGATTCGAGCATATACTTTGGGCTTCAAAATACAATGCATCCCAGAATTCCAATTGATGTGAGGTTGCTCTGCAAACATAAGGATGAACTGCCATTTCCCGAAGTTCTTCCGGAGTAAATGCATGTACTCCTTTTGGGACTGTATCACATTGACCAACCGGTTGTTCAATGAGCTTTTTGATTTGATATAGTCTCTGAAGGCCAACAAGCTCAGGACTAATTTTAACATCTTCGAATATCTGTTCCAATGTTTTCGCTGGATATTGCTTTCTGATTTCAGTCTCAAATTCCTTTGTGATTCTGATTCCCTTGCCAGCTTTTTCAAACTTTCCTGTTCTGAGTAATTCCTGGATTGCTTGCTCTTTCGGACGATTTAAATAGTCTGCTGTTTTATGTTTTCCATTTTGGGGGCATCCATGCTTTACGAAATTCTTGTGTATACCACTTACCAAGTCCGCAGAGATGATACTTTCATCTATTCCACCTTCAATAATCATCTGTCGAATTGTTGAATAACGAGGCGATTTCTCCCATGCATAATAGAGTTTCAGGCGAAATTCAAAAGTAAATCTCAAGCATTTCTCATCGACATATTTCACGTTCGGATTGAACTTCAGGCTTTGGATTTCCTTTTCTGTATATCTCTTCATTTTCCTTTTCCAGCACATAAAAAAATAGTGCCCGACTGGTGTCGGACAATGTCAAAGTGCTGTCCTCCAATCGGGTACCATTTTAGGATAACGGTTACTTCTTTGTAACTATGTTCTGAGGTCCAACCGTCTATCGGTGTTCCCCGTTGACTATATTATAGCACGAATTTCGTGATCGGTCAAAAGAAATTTTGTCCGTGTGGGATTCGTGCTTTTTTCACGCATCGGATGGTACAGGAAATTTATTATTTCGCGTATTCTACTGCAGCATCGCCAGCCCGACGTCCACAAGTGGCATACAGGCCAAGAGAGGCACCCAGCATGTAGTTTTCGTTATAGAAGTAACGATTGCTCATTTCACCTGCTGCAAACAGACCTGGAATGAAGGAACCATCTTCCCGCAGAACACGCTGCTGTACATCTGTTTTGACGCCGCCGGTGGAGCCAAATGTGGTAGGCGTCCACTGCACAGCATACAGCGGAGCAGCTGTCAGTGCTACCATATTCTCAGCAGCCTTGCCAAACTGGGTATCTTCACCCGATTCACACAAGGCATTGTAAGCATCATAGGTCTCTTTCAATGTTAAAGCGTCCACACCGATCTTCTCTGCCAACGCTTCAATGGTATCCGCCTTGTAAACGACACCTGCATCCACTCCCTGCTCCAGCACGGCAGTGATGTCCTCATTGGACGCATCATAGATGTAGTAGAAAGGTGCATTGCCATCCTGAATCATATCAGAAGCCAGACCATCCACATAGGAACCGGCTACAGCAGCGGAATCCTCACCGCGTTTGTACACGACTGCAGATTCAGAAGCAAAGCGTAAAGCCTTTGCATTGACGCCCAACTGCGCTGCAGTTGTCAGCTTGGAAGCATCAATTGCACCGGAAACGCTCGGAGCTACCTTAGCGTTCCACAGAGCTGAGAAAAAGGAATCAAACACCTCTGCACCGACAGCCTCTGCCATCAGCAGGCCATCGCCGGTAGAACCGGAGGCGGCACCGGAAACGACACCAGCCTGGTGAATCTTGGGTGAATATTTTGCAACCAGTTCCTCGTTCTGGGAGATTCCGCCAGTCGCCAAAATCACTGCCTTCGCAGTAAAGGTAATGCGAGCGTCCTTGGTTTCGGCAACCGCGCCGACCACAGCACCTGTCTCATTTGTCACCAGTTCCGTTGCCTTGGTTTCCGTGTGCACATCCACACCGGCCTTAACCAGCATATCCAGCAGTTCAGCGGCCATGCCGGCACCCGCTTTCTCATGCTTTGCAACAGGATAAGCGCCACCATCAAAGCCCATGTAAGGTGCTTCTTCAAAGGAGACACCGCTCTCGGACAGCCAATCTACCGTTTTACCGGTATCTCCAACGACGCTTTCCCAGCGTTCCCAATCCGGATAACCGGAGTCTACGCCGGAATACGCCATGTGTGCTTCCCATGCTTTGCGGAAATCATCAAGAGAATCAGCCACATTGGCCGAATCAAAAATGCCCGCATCGCAGGCAATCAGGTAACCGCCTGCAATGGCCAGAGTACCACCGGTAGCCGCATTCTTTTCAATCAGCGTAACTTTTGCTCCCTGCTGGACGGCTTCCAGTGCAGCGGCCATGCCAGCCATGCCGCCACCGATGACCAGAATTTCCGTGTTCTCTTCCTGTTCTGCTTTTTCTACAGCAGCAGCTTCCATATTACGTAACGCTTCCACATCGCCGCCGGCCTGCTGAACAGCATCCGCAACAGCATTCAGAATGGCATTGCTGGTATTTGTTGCTCCGGAGACGGTATCGACCGACAGACTTTGCTGCGCCACGATATCCGCAGGAATGCGTTCAATGGCAGGATCAGACACACCAGGCGTTTCGCTGTGTTCGCTCACGTCTACTGTGACAATCTGATTCTCGGAAAATGTGACGGTAACCTTGACATCGCCGTTGTTCCCCGTCCCGACACCTTCATAAGTGCCGGCATTGTAACCATCGGCAAAAGCAGCTGTCATGCTGCAGGTCATCACCATGATGACCATCAGGATAAGAGATACGATTTTTTTCATATCAGGTTTCCCCTTTCGCTCTGATCGAGCATATATTTAACCAGTGACACGTCACTGATTATTTAAAGATAAAGATGCCGTTCCATCCCCACCGTCGTTTCTCTTGAGTGGCCGGAACAGAGAACGGTTTTGTCCGGCAAGGTCAGAATTTTCTGACGGATGCTCTGCAAAAGCTGTCTTCCGTCCCCACCGGGATATTGGTCGTTCCCCCGATTTCCCTTGAAAATGGTATCGCCAACAAAAGCAATGCTATGCCTCTCATCGTAAAAAACGACGGAATCCGGCGTATGACCCGGTGTATGGATCACCCGAAGCACACAGGCAGGATTGGCCTCAATCCGAAACACATCTCCGTCCTCAAAGTGATGTGCTCCCCGAATAGTCATATCTTCTGTACAGTAGCGGGAAAGATTCAAACGAGGATCCGTAAGATAAGCTTCACCGGCTTCGTGAATATACACGTCCATCCTCTCTTCTTCCCAAATGGACGCAATCCCGCCAAAATGATCGAAATGTCCATGCGTCAGCAGGATTTTTTCGATGATCCACCCCCGATCTCGACAGAACTGCATCAGGATATGTCCCTGTGCCCCTGGATCAATCAGAAATCCATGTCCGGTTTCATCATCCACCCACACGTAACAGTTCACTTCAAAATAGCCCTTCACAGGCAAGCAGGCAATCATGCCTGGTGACCTGCGATCCGGCAGCCATCCGGCCCGCAGGTCATCCCATATGCCTGTGACCTTTGCTCAGCTTCCACAGCCTCACAAATCACCCGCTGCATCTGCTCCGGGGGTAACGCACCGGGGATCACCATCTGTCCATTCAGCACAAAATGGGGCACACCCATCACGCCAAGGCGAGCAGCGTCACGTTCATCCTGCCGTACTTCCATGGCATATGCATCGCCAGCCAGCAGTGATTTGACGCTGCCCTCATCCATACCTTCCTCTCTCGCAATACGCAGCAGAACATTATGATTTGACAGTTCCAGTCCTTCTGCAAAATACGCCTTATACAGCCGCTCAGACAGTCGATCTGCCTGCCCTTTATCCTCGGATTGCTGAGCCAGTTTGGTCAACCGGTGAGCATCAACGGTGTTGGTATACCGCGTTTCAGCATAGTTGAATTCGAGCCCTGCATTTCGTCCCATAAGAGAGATACCATCAATACGGCTCTGTGCTTCCTGCAAAGAAAGCGCGTATTTCTTTGCAAAGCGATCCACTGTGCGTCCTGTATATTCCCTGCTGGCATCTGGATCCAGTTCAAAGGCTTTCATTTCTACCTCAATCTGATCCTCCATTCCCAAATTTCGGATGGCCTGTTTCAGATAGGTTTCACCAATATAGCAGTAAGGACATGCGTAATCAGACCAGTACATGATTTTCATCTTTCTGTCCTCCTCACAAATTAAATAGAACATGTTTCATTTACAATTCTACTCCCCATGTGGTATTATGTCAAGAGGGAATTTTCGAACGTGTTTTATTTTATGGAGGGGAGCATGAAAAAGATCGGGCGGCCGGGGAAAAATGAAATCAACCGCGAATGCAAGAACACCATTTTACGTGTCGCCGTGGATTTAATCGGCAGTATCGGTGCAGATGCAGTAACTGTGCGGAAGGTCTGCGAAAAAGCCGATGTATCCATTGGCACGTTTTATCATTATTTTTCGGATAAAAATGATCTGATGATGGCCTTTGTCCGAGAGGATTCCTTTGATAACTTCGATCTGCATACACCTCTCAGCGATATCGCCGCCCGAATCACCGAACTGTACATGCACCTGATCGACAAGTACCGGGAATTTGGCAAAGATTTTATGAAAAGCTTCTATACTACGGACAATCGGGCATTGTCCGCTTATCTGGATGAAGCCGATGGTCATTTTGCCAAAGGAACCGTTATGGCACGATCCGAGAAAGAACTGGATGCTGCGGTTGCAGCAGGCATCCTCCGGAACGATGTAAACATTCATCAGATCGCCATGGATGCATGTACGATCGTAAAGGGATGTGTCTTCGAGTGGTGCTTAACAGAGGATAGCATGGATATTCAGGAATGCCTGGCCCGCATCATGCACAATTATCTCGCCCCTTACATCCGTACCGCCCCTTCTGCAATCGAATACGCCAACGAAAATCCCGTTTGAGTCCGGAGACACAGATTCTCATTTCTTACGACAAAGATTCTCTTGCTCACAATACAACAAACGCAAAAGAACAGCCTCCCGATGGAAGGCTGTTCTTTTGCGTCTTTCGTGCTCTTTGTCAGTGCCTGAGAACATATTGCAGGGCGGATGGATAAAAAAAGCGGATCAGGCATTCGCCCGATCCACGTCATGATTTGCCACAAGATCCCG
>JAFUZM010000371.1 GCA_017476605.1 Clostridia bacterium | reverse complement strand
TATTTCTGACCCATTAGCATATTAGCACCGATTTCCGTCCCGTGAGTCCCGACTTTTTCATTCATTTTTCCGGGAATCATTGGGAAATTCACGATTCACAAATATACCGACAAACGGGAATTTGTCGATTAAAGCTCTACGAATCCCTCAATCTCCTGTTCCAGGAGACGGAATACGTTTGCTACCAGATAACCATCAGCGATCGCATGATTCAAGCGAACGGTCACAGGCATGACAAGTCGGCTGTTTTCTTCCTTGTATTTTCCCCAATTGATAACCGGCGCAAAAAACATATGAACGTCGGGCAGCTCAAGATGCATGGAATCATAGGACAGCCACGGTATACATGACGCATCAAACCAGTTGGGATGATTCATAATATCAAAACCGTATTCTCTGGTCTTTTTTGCCTCTTCAGCATCCCGCAGAGCCGTTTTGTAGAATTTCTCATAATCTTCATCGTATTCCGTATAGACAAGCGTGAAGGTTTCTGTATCTTCATGAAAGATATACTGTATGGGATTGATCACGTCATAACAGATCAATTCGTTTGTTTCTTTAAGATACCCCATCCTGTAATCCTCTCGGGAATTCAGAACCTTTGCCAGGATATAAAGAAAGTTGATGTAGAACTTTGTCCCAGTCTCTTTGGAATGATGAACAAGATCTGTAACATCAATCCTCGCCGTCATGGAAGTCGAACACGCACAATCTTCCGTAAAGTGGCGAAATACGCCTTTACGATAATATGTCTCTTTGTCAATTACTTTATAGTTCATTTTCTTAACCCTTACAAACGAGAAATTGTTATCCAGCATATTTGCCGAAGTCTGCAAGTAATTGGTTAACAAACTCTCTCAGATAAGTCTGATCGATCTCGTTTTCGAAGTTTATTTCTTGTGTATAACCAAAAGAGCTCTTGTTGTTCAGCCGTCCCATGACTCTTATATGACCGCCTGTTCTTGCAATGAATTCGATGTAATTGTGAACGCTGTATGGCTCTTCCAATCTCGCTTCTCCTGTCAGTGTTTCATATAGATTCTTTAACTGTAACGCAAAATCAGCAATCCCCTGAACGCCGACATCCATAAATGTGTCCGCTGAATAGCCATAACTGGAAACCTTCATGCCAAGAGACACATTTACTGGATATGCAAAGTCTTCTTCATGAATCTCTGGATAAAGATCTAATATGAATGTGTCTGCTTCAATTCTGTACATTTTTAACCTCACAAATCCCGATTTATCTAATTCTTATGTTTAGCAGAGATTATAAATAGCAATACTGAATAATATCACTAAACAAGCTCCCAGAACCCAACATTCAACAATGATGCTGTAATTATGATCGGCCAGCTTTCCCCCTGCAATAATCAGGGCGACAAGCGCGCCAATTGAAGCGATTATTCGAGCATATGTGAATACTCTTCTCATAATGCATCCCTCACAGTTCATGACTCATGACCCAGCTGAAATATATCATTCACACTCTTTCCAAAATATTCAGAAATCTTCATTGCTAATTCCAATGTCGGATCATATTTGTTGTTTTCGATCGCAATAATGGTTTGTCTTGTGACTCCGAGGATCTGTGCCAGATCTTCCTGCCTGAGATTATTACTTTTTCGAAGTTCCTTGATATTATTCTTCATCAGAATCTCCCGGTTCGGTAAGACGTTTCGTTTCAATCAGTTTTGTCCCCCAGAACACGAGACCCGAACCTATGAAGATCAGCCATACCCAGGGCAATTCCCCTGTCTTTAAAAAACAGATCAGACAGTATATGGCAAGTGTCAGCACCAAAAAGGCATATGCATTCCGGGTTGCTTTATAGTTAATTGCGAGCTCCATTTCATCAGCTTTTAAGAATATCTTTTTCATTGATTCTCTCCTATAATGTTAAACTTTCTTTACATCACCAAAATAGCATGTCTTATTTGAAATGTAAAGAACTCTTAACATTACGTTTTCCTGTGTACGGGTCTGAACAACGCTGCGTACTGTTTCCGGGAATCTTCACAATTCCCGATTTCGAACTCTTCTTGAAACCATTATAAAGTTTATAAAATCAATGTTTTTCCGATGAGCTGAAGTTTAGTTCACAAATTGCAACGGAGAAAATGATCTTAAATATCACACTTGCTCAATATTTTGAGCAACCATATAGAGTTGCTGCATATCCGATACAATCCTTGCCAAGGCGTCGATAGAGTTTTTTTTGTTCTGAACAGTGTTTTCCATATGCGACCTCAAAAGTAAAAAGGCCTGACGCAGCATCTCATCAGGCCTTCACATGTGTATATCCTCCACATTAAGGTGACAAACGGCATTAACCATTAGTCAGAGAGGGGATGGCCAGTAATTATCCATTTCTGACCCAATAGCATAGTAGCACCGACTTCTGTCCAGCGAGTCACGATATTTTCATGAAATGATGTGGGACTTTTTGAGAATATGAAGAAAATACAATAAGTAACGATAATTAGTACTTTTTACATTTCGGTGCAACTCAAATCTGTTGAATTCCGTCCCTGTCAAGAACATAGACCTTCCGCGCGGTTTCCTGAATGAACATGCGGTCATGGGAAACACTGATCACACAGCCGCCGAATTCCGAAATCATCTGCCGGATGACCGGTCCTGACAGCGGTGAAAAGTTGCGGGTCGGCTCGTCGAGAAGCAGCACATCGGCTTTATCGAGATTCATTTTCAGCAGCAGGATCTTCGCCTTCTGCCCGCCTGAGAGATCGCGGATGGCATGTTCCATTTCATCGGTTGTATAGCGCATCGCGCCAAGATACTGCCTGGCCGCTGTCACGCTTTCCTTATCCCGCAGCGGGGCCAGGAATTCAACCGGCGTGACATCAAGGTCAAGCAGATCCTCATAATTCTGGGGCATATAGGCTGCCCTGATATCATCTCTTGCCAGAAGCTCTTCCGCGATAATTCTTAACAATGTGGTCTTGCCGCAGCCGTTGGCGCCGGTGATGCATATATGTTCCGGGCCGTAGACCTCCAGATGGATGTCCTTTGACAGCAGACGGCCGTCCGGCGTCTTCAGCTCATCCAGGTGAAAATCCAGGATCTTCTTGCCGGCGGGAATGCGGCAGTTCTCACTGAAGCTGAAGCCGATCGCTTCTTCCTGTTCGGGAATCTCCGTCATGTTTTCACGTTCCCGCTCAAACCGCTTTCCCAGCGACTTGACCGCGTGCATCTTTTTCTTGAGCAGCCGGCCGGAGTGGGGATCCTGGCGGGAGACGCTGTTGAGCTCATGATTGACCCGCTGCTGGATTCTGCGGTAGCGCTCCATCCTGGCCGCGTCCGCCCTTCTGTCCCAGACCGCCTGCTGCATCTGCCGCTCAAACTGATCGCTTCTCTGGCTGATGTAGTCCTCATAGCCCATGGCCGCCTGGGTGATGCGGCTCTGTGTTTTCCTGTGCAGCAGCTCCATATGGATGATCCGGGTGGCGGCGCGGGAAATCAGCACCTCATCGTGGGAGATGAACAGTACCGCCTGTTCAGAATGGATGATCAGGTCCTCCAGCCATTCCAGGGTTTCAATATCAAGGTCGTTGGAGGGCTCATCCAGCAGTAAAACCGTCGGTTTTGACAGCAGGATCCTCGCCATCTGGACCTTGACCTTCTCACCGCCGCTTAAAGTGGCCATCACCTGGTCGGAATAGAAAATATCACCGGGAATATGGATGGAAGCCGCCAGTCTGCCCAGTTCCTTCGGGCCGCACTCCGTGAACTGCGGTTCTTCCATAAAATATTCATAAATTGTTTTGTCAGCGTCTTCCGGCGGCAGCTGCTGGGGCAGCCAGCCGGTCTTTTCCTTCTCTTTGAGGCAGATGCCTTCCGCATCCGCGTAATCCTCAATCAGGGCAGGATCGTGGATCCACTTCAGAAGTGTGGATTTGCCGTTGCCCTCTTCCCCGATCAAAACAGCCTTGTCCAGGCTGTTGAGTACAAGATCAAAATGATCAGCCAGGACACGTCCGTCCCGTCTGTATGTGATCGTCAGATTCTGTATCTTCAGCATTGTCTGCGTAACCTCTTTTTTGATACGATAAAAAATGAATTGAAACGATGTATGTCAGAGTGCGTTTTCCAATGCTTACAGCTTCATCCTATCACTACGCCGGAATGATTCCGGGCCCTTTCTTCAAGCAGATTATAGCAACTGTTCTCCCCGTATACAAATGTATTCTGTTTTTGCCTTTCGGTGCAACTTGCACCATTACATACTTTTCTGTGCAATTCTGTTTGTTTCAAGTATCGTTCGCAATGATTTAAACACCATGCGCGCATGGTGTTTTTTTGACACTGAACTTTTTAACTAACTTCGCAATTACTTGGTAATTATTTGCCAAGGTATTTTTTCCATGGCTGAAATTTAGGTTAATACGAACAAAGTTTTTCAAATATGCGTGGATTTCTAGAATTGATCCGTATCTACCGCATATCATTTCTATACTGGGTATTATCCAAGCGGAAAAGTAATACCCTCAAGCCAGCCAGCATTACCACCATTCGCATGGGCAATGTCATTCAGAAACTGGGTATAACATGTTTCTCCGCCTACTCTGTAATAACACAGGTTTGGATAGCTTCCGATGTACATGGATGCGACTTGAGCTGATTTATCCGCGTTATAGCTGCCGTGTAATGCCTGTCCGTTTCCAAGGAATACAGCAGTATGGCGATAATTCCAACCGCTGTCAAAATATGCAATTACATCTCCCGGCACCGGATCCCATACCTGGTATCCATATGACGCAAGTACATAGCTCATATCCCCGCCGAGATACAATCCTGCAACTCCTTCACAGCTAATCCCTGGATACTGGCCGTTATACGTTGCCGCAACTGATCCATCCGGATATGCCGGTGTTTCCTGAACAGGTTCCTCATAATACACCGGTTCTTCCCAAACAGGCTCGATATACTCCGGTTCAGGTTCAACGTATACATATTCCTCATGCTGTTCTTCCTGCGGCAAAGGGGTTTCTGTATTTCCCTGCTGTTCAGCTTTTACCGGGTTTGCAGAAGATACCGGTTCAGAAGAATTCGTCTGCTCTGAAACCTTCTTGGGTTCCGGTGTGGATTTTGGCGTTGCTGAAGGTGTTGATGTGGACTTGGGTGCAGCCGTTGCCTTAATTGGCGCAGCGCTTTCCAGAGCCACTTCCGGTTCAGTTGCTTCCGTATTGTTCATTGCTTTTGTTGATGTGCAGCCCGCAAGCATAAATGCACACGCAAATACTATTATTACTTTTTTCATTATGATATTCCTTTCAGTTCATTATTGAATCCCGGCCAATCATGAATATCGTCCTTAAAGAAATGGCCATTATTCCACTTTCGACGTTCCTTTGAAACATCAAGCCAGTTATGCTTTTCAATTCCATAATCGTCATAGTGATCCAGGCAGTACTTCATGATCAGCTTGATCCGCGCTTCCTGCCGGATATTGTAATAGGTGGTTTTGGTGATGCTGCATTTTTCGCAAATAGCAAAGCGTGATTCATGGAAGAAATAGGTCCTGGCAATCATCTCTCGCTGCTCTTTGCTGAGAGTGCAGTTAAAGATTTCTGCCAGTGCTTTGACCAGTCTGTAGTTTCGGTCATCTTCCGTAAGCAGCCTGATATTCTTATCCGCATCCGTCCTGTTATTAACCTCTCCATTCTTAAGTATGGACGCGGTATTTGATGGATACAGAAACCGGTTATAGTTCGGCTCCACGATTGCCAGAAATGACTCTGAATCGAAATACATCATCTGTGGATCTCGATAAGTCCCAAGAATATCCTGCCATACTCCAAACAGCTCATTTAATCTCTGTTCCGGAGTTGCGGCCATCGTGATAATCTCATTCCACGTAATCATTTGACCCTCTCCCTGCTTCGCTGAGTACTGCCATGACAGAGGAGATCTCAGAATCCGTAAACATCTGGTGTTCCGATCTCCAGTCAAAGTCCTGTTCACCGAGAATATGCTTTGCCCGTTTTACCGCAAGAGAATCCTTCTGCCTCATCAGCTCATAAAATGCAATCCGCCTTGAGTCTCTCACCTGCTGATTCAGGACATAGATCTGTCCCTCCATCTGCATTACCTGATCAGCTACATATTTCAGGACCAGCTTCTCTGTGCGAAGTTCCGGTATAAGAGAAGGATCATGGTCTTTCTCAATAGCGATCGAGATATCCTCCATTTTGTTAACCGCATCGATCAGCTCTTTATAAATTGAAACCATATCGTTCACTCCTATGTTTGGGGCAAATTGCCCCAAGACTCCTATCCGGCATTTGAATCTGAATAAATCAGCTCTTCCAGTGTTTCCTGGACTGATCGAAGCAGTTCATTCAGATTCTGACGTTCCAGAGGTGTGAGAGTTTCCAGATCCACCTTTGAAAGATACTTATTCATCCGATCCAGTTTTCCTGTAATCTCCCGATTCATATCCTTTGGCTTCTCCTCAGGTGCCGGCAGTTCTTCCATCTGCACCTCCATGGAATTAAACTCTGCAAGTAAGTTTTTTACTGTCCCATCCGAAATGCCTGTCATAGACGAGATCCACTCCCGTTCGCGGCCTTCCGGCTTCTTATTGCGCTCAATCAGCCATTTATAGATCCTGTGAAGGCGCCAGACTTTCTGGCGTTTTTCCTCTTTCGAATCTGCGTGATAGGCATTGCTGCAGATCGCTATTACATCAAACATTTCGTTTTCCGCAAGGCTATCAAGAAACTGGCACGGCACCTGTCCAAACAGTTCCTTCCCAAGGTATTTATAGGACTTCCCCTCTTCAGTAAGCCTCTTGATCGCAAGGAACCGTTTATGCCCGGTATTCAGTACAATTCTGTTTCCGGTCTTCATAACAAGAAGCGGCTGAAGCAGTCCCACTTCCCGAATGTTCTCCATACGGTAATTGATTTCCTGTTCCGTCGGCTCTCCGATGTTTCCGTCATACGTGTTTATTTCATCGAGATCGAGATAAACGATTTTTGCTTTCTTTGCTTCCGCAAGACTTGCTTCGTTAAGCAGTCCGTTTTCCTTATCCGTCAACAGTCCCATCTTTATCCCTCCATGACTTCTTCGATCAGATCTCTGTAATCCTGAGCTACATTCGCTTTCTGGTTATCGATCAGGATCCCGCTCTGGAATCCGGCATCTTTTACCGGCTTTGCCTGGAAGCGGATACGGCTTTTGAACACATGTTCGTCACCATACATGTTGTGGATCCGTTCGCAGTAGTTGCGATCGGTATTGTTCCTCTGAAGCATCGTGATCAGGATTTTGTAATCGAAATAAACACCCTCGATCTGCTCCAGGATCTCCTTGCAATGCTCAAGCGTCAGTGTGATCCCGTCCTCAGACCCCTTGTCCGCAATGGTTGGAATGATCACTTCATCGCAGGCACATAACGCGTTGGTGCTGCACATATTGAGAGACGGATTGTTATCAATTACGATCTCGTCATACTCTTTCAGACTTTTGAGAGCCCTTCTGAGCTTGAACTGCTGGATACCGGCAGTCTCCTGCAGCATTCTTCTTTCGATCGCAAAGAGGTAGATACTGGATGGCACAATATCCAGATTCCTTACTCTTGTAGGCATGATGCATTCCCGGATCTCCGCCTTTCCAGCCATCACGTCAGTGATTGTCTTTTCCGGCAGCTGATCGCCGAGAAGAATATTTGAGAGGTTCGCCTGTCCGTCAAAATCTATAAGCAGCGTTTTCCTGCCTGCGTACGCAAACCCTGCAGCGAGATTCATTGCTGTTGTTGTTTTCCCTACTCCGCCTTTAACGGTTAATATTGCTCGAATCATCGTTTTTACCTTTCTTTACCATTTCTTCCACCATGGTCCGGATCCATACCATTCATCCGTCCATGGATCAAACAGAACACTCTGTTTCTTATTCGCAGCTGCGCCTTGATCAATCGGCACAGTGTTTTCTGGTCTTTCTTCATCGCATTGAGGAACAGACTGCAGAAGCCATTGGAGCCCAGCTGCCGTCAATGCGAGAGTTCCTGCCAGTGCAAGCATGGAAAGCAGATTATGCGTCGTAATGCCCGTAAATACCGCAATAAACGCAAGGCCGAATATAATTACTGCCGAAGTCATCAAAAGCCCTGTAATTGCCTGAAAAACGGTCTTTATCATCACACCAGTCTCCTTTCCTCCTATGCATTCATGCCCTGTAGGTGAATGCGTGAGTTATTCCATGTTCCTTTGAGAATTCCCTCATATGCCGGTCGATATCGATTGCGCTTCCCTCAATCATGATCATCAGGAACAGATCGTCTTCACTGATGTCCGGATAATGTGAATGGATCTCATCCAGGTAAGCGCACTGCGCATCTTCCAGCAGATAGTCAACGCTCATCTTCTTCATCTTTTCGTCTCCCTCTATGATTGTTTTCTGGAGTTTCTCAATCAGATCTTCGGCCATCTTTCGCTCCCTGCTGAGATCTGAGATTTCATTTTCCCAGTCAAATGTATCCAGCCGTTCCATCAGGTAACTCATATAGACCCGGATCCGGTTCATTGCCTTTACCGCTTCTCTCCTTTTGATCTCTTCTTCCGAAAGATTTGATGGATTCATCAGTTCTTTCTTCCGCTGGATATAGATCTGGCAGTAGTTTTCTGAAACGCCGGTCATCTCCGCAACAAGCTTTACGGTTCTTCCCTTTGGCTTGATCCCCTGTTCTTTCTGCTTCTCAAGGATCTGGAGCGAGGCTTCGATCAGCCGGTCTTTGATCTCGCCGGTATATTGCCGTGATTCATTGATCTGGTAGATGCTGCGTAACTGTTTCAGCTGCTCTTCTGTCACTTCATCGCCGTCTTTCGGCATCAGATCACCGAAATTCGCGATATCAACGTAGAAGGACTTACCATTGTTGTCACCAGCCCAGACATCATCCACCCGGACCTTGACTCCTTCACAAATCAATCTCGCCATTATCTTTTCCTCCTCAGGTGATACCCCATATCGTTGTGAAACCGTATTTTGCGATTTCTTTGTCATCTTCCTGCCGGTAAACAACCAGGTCATAATTGCCCAGTTCAGGCACGGAATACGCAAAGGTAACTGCTTCTCGCAGGGATTGACACTCCTGTTTTGCGATTACCCGTGTATTATCTGTAACCACCATTGCAAGATATGCCTTCACATGCGTATCCCCCATGACTCCATTGGATTGGGGCCATACGCTAATCCCAGATGGTTCGGAATCACCTTTACGAGATAGCCGTGCTTATCATGAATGTCCTCACGAATCACAACACCAAGATCCGTTGTGTTAAACAGCTCCTGGTAAACCCATTCCCACAGGTTGGATGCGTCTTCACGTGTGCAGTTATTGACTGCGTCAACCGCCTTTTCATCTGTGATATCCGGCAGGGCATTAAGAATCGCGTTCAGTGCCATAGTCATTTCTGTCTGGGCGGTTTCATCTCCGGAATAGGAGAAGTATTTGCTCATAAACCGGCTTTTGACTTTCTCCCGGAAGACGTCGGGGTTCACGCGCGCACGCGTTACATCTTCTTCCTCTTCATTAGTCTTACTAATAACAGTCTTTTTAAAGACAGTATTTGTTGTGGTCGGATTTTCCGTATACGGTTCGTCCGTGTACGGGTAATCCGTCACCGTTGGCTCCGTGTACGGATTTTCCGTATACGGATTATCCGCTCCCGTTACCTCCGTGTACGGATTTTCCGTATACGGTGATTTTTCCTCCAATTCATCCTCTTCTCTTGCCGGGCACGGAATATAGTTCTCGTTATCATGCGGATCCTCGTAG
>JAFUZM010000370.1 GCA_017476605.1 Clostridia bacterium | reverse complement strand
GTATAGAGTCAAGAGGGTCAGGGAACACTTTGTCAGAATGTATAAAGAAAATGGATGGAAGGACAAGAATGTGTGGGTCAATAACCTGGATACCAGGAGAGAGGAAGGACGAGATGAAAACAGTACAGGAGCATTTGCGTGAAGCGGACCGGGACAAATTGCTGGATGCTGTGGCATATGACACTATCTGCAATTCGCTTCTTTTGCTGGAATACCCGGATAAAACGATTGCGGAAATTCAGGAAACCAGCAAAATGAGGATGAACGAACTGATAGAGCATCTGCTTTCGCTGGAGGCAGTGCCGACGGATTGTATGGTGTTGTATATGGTTCCGGCAACGTCATTTGACCAGCAGTTTAACCATGAAGAAAGATCATTGTGCCTGATAGACTTAAGCGAGATACGTAACGACATTTACTCGACCAGCTATGCATTTGAGCTTACAGATTGGGCAGAGACTCTGGGATATCTTGTGGCGGATAATAAACTGACGCAGGACTATATAACTGACCTTCTGACACAGTATCTCCACGAGATATCCTTCTTTGGAGCGGATCCAGAATTGCACCGGGAAGAAGTGGAGAGTGTGTATGCCGAACTTGATCAGGCCATGAAGGAAATCGACGAAGGTCATACCATCCCGGCGGAGGATGTGTTTGAGGAATTACGTAAGGAGCACGGTCTGCCGCTGGACGAGAAAGATGAAAAACTGGATGAACTGAAATCAAGAATCACGGAGGCGGAGATAAGGTTCAATAGATACTGTCAGTGGAGAGAGCGAAGCAGAATCCTTGAAAGCGTGGGGGAAACTGCCCCGGAGTTCAGGGAGGAAGAATGAAATATCGGTATATTTGTGAAGTGTGCGGGAAGACGGAAATCCTCACGCCAGAGGAAGCATATCTGGCAGGTTGGGATTACCCGCCATTCATGGGGACATATGGCGTGGTATCTGCAAGAACCTGTCCGGACTGCCCGATCATACATACAGCATGGGCGGCGTTGATGATGAAGCATAAAACATATATGGAGCTGACAGACAACCAGAAGGAGACGATCCGAAGAATCCGGGGAGAGCCAGGAAGCATGATGCCCGGACAAAGCGAAGAATGATGGGACTGCTTATGTTTGGAGGCGTTGAATGAAAACAGAGAATAGAAGGAACCTGAAATGCAGGAATATGAACATACTGGATGGGAGTACAACGGTACGATTGGGGACTTTATGCATCTGATCCGCTGGGCGCTTGTTTTTCGGGATCTGGCAGTAAAAGACAGCCCAGATATGGAGGATATTGTTCGCAATAAGGGTAAGCTGTTGGATTATGCGCTTTCAAAGGGCATGACGCTCTGAGCGATTGTGGATGAGATGCAGGTCGTTGCAGAGGCGACAACAGAAATGCTGGACGAAATGGAGAAGAGAAAATGCGACAGTTGATCATAGCACGTAAGGATCTGAACATGTCGCCGGGGAAACTGGCGGCACAGGTGAGCCACGCCAGCATGGCGTTCCTGACTGTACAGATCAGACAGAATGCAAAGAAAGTCTGGAAGTATAAGACATATCCATCTTTTCAGACGGAGCCCTTTACAGACAAGAGAATGCCAGGGCCACGGCCATATAAGCATGGTGATCTATGCCGGTTTTCAAAGGAAGCATATAAGAACGGACTGGACTATTTCACAGCACGACCGATTGATCCAGACGATTTGAGCGCTGGACTGGAACTGTGCGAAAATGAGTATGACTGCTATACAGCTGAAGTAATCTTCCCTCGTGATGTGTATGAGGAATGGATACAGGGAATCTTCACGAAAACGATCTGTGAGGCGAAAAATCGAAACCAGCTGATGAAAGCTGCGACTCTGGCGGAGGAGTTGGGACTTAAGGAAGGTGAGGATTTCTTCCTGATCAAAGACAACTGCCTGACGGAACTGGAGCCGGAAGAGGTCGATGAAGAAGGTGTCGGCAGAACTCTTACCTGTATTGGATTCCGTCCGCTTCCGGATGAAGTTGCACACCAGATCAGTCGAAAATACCAGCTGTACAAATAATGGATCAGAGAGAAATGGGTGGAATCAAAAGTGTACCGGTCATACTGGATTAAAAAAGGCTTATGCTGGTGCCGAAAGATGTTACAGATGCAGTGGGCGCGGAGTCTGATTTCGGCATCTGGATCAGCGCGGTGGGTACAGATGTTCTGATCAGTGCAAAAACATATCCTGATTTGCGGCTAAAGCCTGGGAGACCTGGGCGACCGGCGAAACACAGAGGAAACATGAATAAATGGGACGATGAAGAAAAGGCGTACAGTATCTCCCTGAGCATTCTGACCGGATATCACGATGCCATTACCGGATGCAAGCCCGGATCCAAGGACAGATATATGATTAATAGCGAACCCGTAAGTGAAAATGGTATCTTGTTTCCGCTTCGGAACGCTGTTGAAGTGGAGACCATTGATCTGACAGGGTATGAGGTTTTGACACCACAGTTGTTCAGAGGCAGCGGACGAAAGGAAAAGAGCAGAGGACAGAGGAATGAGTAACCATGGGCGATTTTGATAACATTTACCTGACCGGCGATACCGGCTGATGTGGTGCATGCGATCAGCAGGAGGTATCAGCTGTACAAGTGAGGGAAAACTCATGGTAAAGAAACCATCGGATTTTCGTAGCGCACAGACGCAAGAGCAGAAGAGGAGGATCAGTCTTTGGATGTCCGTCTCATTCGCTGCTATCCGGTTTATAAGGGTGATGTCAGGAAAGAATTTGTGTGAGACTACAAGCGCAAATTAAATGAGGCGTTTTTCTTGTGTAACGAGTATGTAAGCAGAAACAAATCCGCAAAATAAGTGAGTTTGTTGGATGCTTCATGACGTTGTCTAGGATACATCTACATAAGGGCGGCAATGGGAAAAAATATGGGAAGCGGTCATAAGATAAACAGAGCTGCATAATAGCAGCTCTGTATTCATGATGGCTATTTTTTAGAACCACCTGGAAGACTGGCCATGTATTCTTCAATGGTAACCTGACCTCTTGTGATTTGGTAATCGACTTTTGCCTTCCAAACCAGATTAGTAATCGCTTGAGAACGACTGACATGTTGTTCGAATGCATACTGGTCCAGTCTGTCAAGCGTATCATATTGCAAGGATATGTTAACACGCTTGGTAGATATCATTGGGAAGCACCTCTTTTCTTACGCAAGACTTGCGTAATTAATGTGTCAAGCATCATCACCTCTCGGTTTCCAAAATACCAGAGTGGTTGCTTATATCGTCTGGAAGAGGTACAGTGGAATTGAATGAGGGAGAATCCTCATAATCGTCAAAGAGCGGATGCAGCTCTTCAAGCGTATCATTAATTTCATTAACCTGGTCCATGATTTCCTCCAGGGCTTCAGTGAGCTCTTGAATGTTTTCCTGGAGAGTATCATACATATATTCCAGATGCCCATGATTTGCAATCAGGTATGTCATCGAATGTACAAGGTTAGCAGAAATGGCTGGAGATATCGTGTTTTTCATAATAAACGCTTCCTTTCAATTTACTGCCTGTATGAAAAAAGCAGGCATAAGTCTTCATTCCAATCTTTTCTGGTAGGAATGATATTGGGATCATTGTGATTCCGTGTCCGACACAGCTCTCCAGCTGCATCGTTGTCGACAGCAATAACAACAGGAAGATACGCGCGGATTTTGTCAATTGCCTTCTGGTTATAGACACCTCCAATACTACAGTACAAAGTCGGAATGCTGTTTTTATTGGATTGCAGCGTCAGAAGGAAGAGGCTCATAGCATCTATTGCACTTTCACAGATCATAGCGCGTTCGGGCTTTCTGCTGTCACTTCTGAATGCCCAGAAGCGATCTGGCAGTGTTTTTCTGCATTGGTGAAAGGGTTTGTCGGGGACAGTGCCGCGAAGTTCGCAGAAATCCTTTTTACGATTGACAAAGACAAGATTATTGGTGCCCGCTTCAAGATACAGCAATCCTTGCTGGAACAATCTATCTGTTAGCCATGCTGGAATTCCGCGATGTTCAAGATAGTCTGTCATCCGTTGAGACTTTTCGGGCATCGGGGTTGGCAGGATGATTTCTTTGACTGCAAATGAATCATCACACATAACTGCAGAACTCTGGGGAGGAGCGTTCCCGCCGAGCAGAGAGGAGACTGCATGATCAAATGTATAATGAAGATGCTTCATGAGAAAATCAATCGGGTTTCCAGTTTCACCAGTACTGAAGTCAACAAATCCGGAATAGCCTTGCTTTATTGAGATACTTGAATTATCCTTCATTCGCAGGGATTGTCCTTCCTGTCGGAACATGGATGGATGCGCGCTGAGCAGATATGCGTGCAGATTGGTTGTACGAGCAGAACGAATCTGCTCTGGTGTATATCGTCCCATACTTACGTTTACACACTCCTTGCACAAAGTTCACGGTTTAGAAAGTCAAATGAGCCGCTGCAGAACGGAGTACTTCCATGTCAATTACTTCCCGCTTCTCCTGCGCACCAATCCGAAATGCATCGCGCATCAGATTACGGAGCGTACGGAAGTTTCCCATATACGAAGTAGCATGAAGGGCATTCAGTACATCCTGGCTGACAATATCCCTTGAGCCTCCTGCAGCTGTAATGCTTTGAATAACATACTTGCTGCACTCCTCACTTTTCAGTCCGTGAAAACTATAGCGACTGCAGATCATCTGGTACAGAGAACTTACACATGTAGAACGGATACGTGTCCTTAATTCGTCTGTTCCACATAGCATAATTCCCATTACCCTGCCAATCCCATAATTCCCTGTAAGAAGTGTCGGAATATCCTCAAGGATCACGTTCGGAATATTCTGTGCGCAGTCAAGAAATAGAAAGAATGGATGTCCCTGCGATTTGAATGTAAGAGCCCGTTCACGAATGGCCGAAAACATTGCTTCACGACCTTTTTCTTTAGGTACTGTACCAGTTACCCGGCAAAGGCCTTTGTAGAAATCTCTCGGCGTTATATTGCAAATTGGATAATAGCGAATCGTATGTTGAGATGGATCGAGCTTCTGAGATGCACAATAAGCAGAAAAGGAGATACCGGTTCCAGAAGGTCCTGTCAGAAGACCCATTCCATTTTCTCTGGCTGTGATATCGGTGACAGCGATTGCCTGTGACAAATCATACGAATCAAATCTGCCATTTACAATATCTGTATCTCCCGAAAAGGGCAAATATGACAGCCCGTAAAACTCTGCTGCAGACATTTAAATTCCTCCATTTCGTGTTTCAAAAATTAAACCGCAGTATAATCCAATTCAATAAATTCCCGGGGATTCTCCGCCTCGGTGGGAACGGTATCAGAAGCTTTTTCTTTAGTGTTTGTAGCCTTTGCTGCACGGTTAATTGCTTTCTGCTCCTTCTGGTAGCGCTTTTCTGCATGTTCTTCAGATTTTGTCATCTGTCTGGCTGCCTTCTCAGCAGCTTTTTCTCTGACCTCCTCCATCCTGCCGCCAGTATTCCGTTTCTTGCCGGCATTTGCTTCTTTATCCAGCTTGTGGAGACGATACTTTTTCCCATTTTTGTCCAGGGTAAAGATACTGTTCTCGACATCCCTCGGGTTATAAAAGATCTGGATTTTATTAGGAGTACCGTTAACGCGCAATTCATCTGGCAACTCATAAAAACCGTTAGACTGCTGAACGGCACCACAACGAACTGTGCGGACGTGTGTATGAAGAAATGCACTCTTCAGTGTTTCCTCTGAATCCGGATATCTCATAGGATGCCGCTTTTCGGAAGCTTCGTAACGTTCACGAGGAATTCCATTTACGCCTCTGTTCACACGGTGGTTATATTTGTCCACCCACTTGTCTACCGTTTCCTGTATTTTGTCGAGCGAAGTTATATCATCCAGTACAATATCAGTGTTGACTTCATAGTACGAGCTAAGCCAGAACCTCTCGATAACGCCTTTGGACGCCCCGTCACGACTTCTTGTGTGGATAAGTGAAATCCCCAAAAGAGCGCAGATACGTTTCAGATCTCTGTCAACGAAGGGAGCCCCATTGTCCACATACAACTTTACAGGTATTCCATAATTCTTGACGGCGAGGAATAAAGTGTCCTGAAAATTAATAGCGTTGTCTTCCATATAGCAATGTGCACTGACAATCATACGGGAATGGTCATCAATAATGCCCTGGAGATAGACCCATTTTAAACTACCGTTAACCTCAATTTTGCACAGATACATAGTATCTGCAGCCCAAAGAAATCCGGCTTCTTTTTCCACAAAGAAATAGCGGATCCGTTCTTCAGGATCTTCTTCTGTTCTTTTTCGAAGATCATGGTTTTTAATAAATCTGCTAATTGTATCAGTGCTTATTTCATCTTCCCGAATGAGTTTTGCTTCCTCTAGCCTGCTTTTGACTTTGGAACACTTAATATCAGGGCATTTAGTGACCATCTTAATGATCTCGTTTTGGACCGGCAACGTAAGTTTGCGAGATTGTCCGTTGTCACTTCTTTCTTTTGGAATCAATGCAGCAATCCCTATGATTTTGTAGTTTGCTACCCACTTTTCCATCGTTGACACTCCGTATGTTACGGTTGTCCCGTCTGACAGATAGTATTGTTTTTCTGCCACTTTCTTAAAATATTGCTTGTCAGAATCCTCCGAATGAGTATGGTAAATGACAGGGCTAATAATGCTGAGCTTAAGCTGGACCAGGCTTTCGAGCTTTCTGTCATTTCTCTTTAGAAGATCCAAGATGGCGGATTCTTCATTTCCGGGAGATGGGGGCAAAGACGCTGGATCCAGTAAGTTCTGATTCGTTTTTTCCATAGTTTTTCACACCTTTCCATTCATTTTTCTGAATGAGTGGCATGCTGACGCACAGCATGCACATTTGAGTACATCAGGAATTACGCAAAAATCAGAAAAAAATCAGATTTCTGAGCAATGAGCAGCACATTTTGTGCGTCCTCCGCCTCTCAGCATACTCATTGTAATACCCATTTGTCTCTTGGCTGCTGTGTCTTATGTTGGTGTTAATCACCTTTTTTTAGGCGATTATCGGTTCTCCAGAGAGTCTCTCGGAATTTGCGGGAGATTCATGGCTCTGGAAAAATGAGCACTGGAATCTATCTACTACTTTTTTGTACGCTTCTGTATAGTCTGCCTCTATCATTTCAATAAACCGCCGGCAAAGATCAGACGTCTTCTTTTCAGCCCAAATTCCAATGTTTAACAGATCTGGTGCATGTTCCTTCAGCCAATGCATCCAGCGATAAAAGGTATCTACTTCAATTCCATTTTCGGCACAAAAACATACAACCGATTTATTGCGGCTTTGAGAATACAGCATGACATAATACAATATTGCCCGCAGTGAATAATGCTCATATGGAACGAAAAGCTGAAACAAAAGGGCATGAGT
>JAFUZM010000369.1 GCA_017476605.1 Clostridia bacterium | reverse complement strand
TACTCCTATTATTTTCCCATCTCCGCTCAATTTAAAACCTACTCATGAAATAGCACAGTCTCATTTAATTTGCGATTAAGCCTTCGTTTTCAGTCTCATTCAATTTGCATGAACCGTCTCAAATTTCATGCCTGCTGACAAATGCCATAAAATAAACAGTTGTGATCAAATGTACAAGATCAGGCTTGCATATGGTCTCATTCAAGAACTTCAAAACGGATGCTGGACAGACAAACCGGTGAAAGCTCCTTTTGGTGAACTTTACAGTGCAAAGTATCGCATTGGCGCTATAAAAAAGAGAACTCTGAAACATTGATGTACAACGCTTTCAGGGCTCTCGTTGATATCGGATATCGAAACGCCCAATAATGCAACAATCTCGATCAGTAAAACATAGCGATACGAAATAACATCGCAGCGACCGAGAAGGAAACGATTGAGGTGGAGAAAATCGAATGAAAAGAAAGTTGGAAATTTTCACATCAAACAGAGCAGAGAAGGAAAGAGAAGGCTAAGAAGGACGGATTCCCACAAGGATGTGCGGATACGCTGAGACAGCCGCATTGTCATTGAAACAGAGTTGCAGAAGGCTGTGGTCATGGCATCCAACAAGCTGGTGACAAAGCGGGAGGAGTGATCGTGGCAGGTTGGATCAAGGCATCAATCCGCCCACTATGGACACCAATCCGCTCATGTCGTCATACCGCTACCGTGGTATACTCTGCTTACAGGTGAAGCAATGGTTCTCGCTTATTTCTCGTTCCTGAAAAGCTCACGAGGGTGTAATTACAATTATTTGGTACTTTTAGCCGGTAAGCGGCATGGTTTTGCCATTATCATGCCGCTGATATTTTACGCTTTGCGCCGTATGCGCCGGTATCTGGAGTATGGATAAGGAGTATGGGGTTCGATTCAAGGCCGGGGTTGAGGTAAAAATCGAAGGATAAAAAAGTGGGCAGCTGCTCTACTGATCTGGGAAATGATCAGCGGAGTGGTTGCCCTCTTTTTTCTATTTCCATTCTTTTTTCTGAATGTGTCTCAGATAGTTTCGCTTTAAATCCCGTTGACTACCGAAAAATAGCTCTTCGGATTTGGAAAACATGTGTTGTCAATCTTAAGTTGCAACAGTTCCATAGAACAGATCAGGTCAGCTACTTGAAAGAGTTTATAATCGCCTGGCATGACCTTCTTGAACTCTGAACTTGGAATTAAGGCACTGAAGACAGATGCAAGAATCCTGCTAACTTCAACCTGTCCATTGTCATAATAGATTTTTACAGCGCTGCAAGAAAGAAAATCATTGTAATGAGCATGAATAAACAATGACATTTTCTTTGAAAGCTGAGCGGTTGACTGAATCACATCATCAACATGTTTCTTTTCAATACTTACGCACTTATAATTTACATCGACCTGTCTAAAAAATGCCACAAGCTTGTTGAGAATTCTTCTACGCTCCTCAACATCCATGTATTCATAGATTTCCTCACGGCGAATTATCGGACCTGTGTGAATGCATAATCCGTCAAGCTCCATATAGGACAGTTCTTGATTGAGCTTTGTGATGGCATCAGTAATGGGATGGCTTTGATCATGAAAGAGCATCGTGATAATGTAAAAGGGTGATTTTGGATCATACTCACCAAAGTCGCCGGATTCATCAATGAAAACACTTAGTTCTTTCATGGTGAAACCTCCGGAAATAAATCGAGGCGAGGAACTTCCCCGCCTAAAGATGGACCTGGGTCTTTCGACCAGCCCCAATCAGTTTCCTGATCTTGACTGCATTTTAGCAGATGTGGAGTAGGCTGTCAAGAGGCAATTTTAAACCCGATCACGATATTTCCATTGCTCTCGAGCCGAATTTTTGCTATAATCTATACGTAAGTTCGAAACCAGAATCATCCATGGTGAGTATAAGGGCGGTATCATTGAAGAGTATATGGGTTTCTGCCGAATCTGGGACGAAAAGGTGTTCAAAGCAAACACACCGGAGGAAAAGCAGCAGGCTGTTACCGCTACGATTGACCTGTGCATCCAGAACGGCTATCTTGTCAAGTATTTGGAAGAACACAGACCGGAGGTGGAGAAAATCATGATGACCATGTTCAGCCCGGAATATGTAAAGATGACATCCGAGAGGACAGAGAATAGAGGGAGACATAATAGCGTTCCGTTCGATTGCCCTTCCAGAGGATAAGATCAAGGAGAATATCATCAAACGCTATGACCTCACACCGACCTACGCCCAAAATTTCCTGGACGATGATTCCGATCCGGAAGATTCCAGACCATGGGCACTGTGACCATGACCACATTCCATGGAATTCATCAGAAAAGCGATCTGCGAAAGCATAATCGTATCACTACTTGGTGTGATAAAGCGAGGGCCCTGAAAGCATTGATGTACAATGATTTCAGGGCCCTCGTTGATTACGGATATCGAAACCATTTTAGCCGAACTTGCAGGAGGTGGCTTCCATCTGTCATTGCGCAATGAAGATATACAGGTTATCCCCACTTGGTAGTGTTCACGGCTGAATAAGCTGATCACTGATATCGTTTGCTTCCAGCGGATATCCGATTTCCGCATAGGCCTTAATGATCTCGTCTACCGCATCCATAGAGGGAAGGATGGTATACATGACCATATTCGGGTCATCATCAGGCCCCATGAAGGCAAGGAAGTTTTCCTCGACGGATTCACCATTCTCATCGACCATGGACATGTCATACAGGTAACAGCTGCGATCCTCGCTGAGCAGGGAAGAAAGGCCGATGTATCTGTCTTCAACTCCGTTGTAGACGGCCGCAAATTCGGGATCAATGTCGGCATCCGGGAGAATTTTGAATGTGATCACAGGATCGCTGCAAACCAGGAAAGAAAGGCCGGCGGATGCACCGTTATAGGTCAGGTCAATGAATTTCGCACCCTCGTTCATAGGAACAACACTGCGTGTCTCTGCTACCGGGTAAACGGGTAAAGCGTCAAGTGCTGCTTTACCTTCGTCCCCCTGCAGAAGGCGGACATTTTTGAGAAGGACAGACTCAGAGTGAACGGATTCGGAGACATCCTTTTCATACACAAAGGACAGAAGATGGGAGCCGTTCGGAAGAGCAATCGCCCAGCTCTCCTCCGTGTGGTTGCCGGAAAAATACTTTAGGATCTCTCCATCCAGGACGACCTGAAGCGTGTCAGCGGCATCCTCACTTGAAATCGAGTAGTCAAAGGCCAGAACACTGTCCTCCACGTCAATTTCTGCATAGATGGCGGATTTGCTTGAGTCGATGCCATAGTTTGAGGCAACAAGTCCGGATGCGTCACTTTCTGAGGGGAGCATGGGGAAGTGATAGCCGCTGGGGTCTGAGGTGAAGTGGAGCGCAGGATCCGTTGTTACAGCGGCATTGAGTGCATCCTCATCCGGATAGGCAACGGTGGTTCTGGCAAGTGGAAGATCGGTGAAGAGCACGCTTTCTGTATAGCTGTCCCCGATAAAGGCATCAAAAAGACGACGGAACTGAGTGGGCTGGGAAAAGGCACCCTCGTGGACAAAGCAGACCGTTCCGAAACGGTCAATCATCATGGTGGTCGGGAAGGCACGGAGGGAGATCAGGTTGGTGAAAAACATGGAGGGCTCGACACCGGCAATGAAGGGAAGATTGTGGCTCTCCTTATACTCCCGGATCATATCAAGCGTGTCCTCCTGATCGCCGGAAAAGGCAAGAATGGCGATCTTATCCGAATACTCGTTGTATACCTCGGACATGATGGGAAATTCCGCCTCGCAGGGCGGGCACCAGGTGGCAAAGATGTTGATCATCACAGCCTCTTTTTCCTTGAGAAGACTGGAGACAGAGACAAAGGAGCCATCTGTTGTTTCAATGGAAAATTCCGGAAGCTTTTTTCCAAGCATGTCATCGACGTCTGCAAGAGCAACTGAGGAAACCAGAAGGACAAAAACAAGCACGAATGCTGCAATATATTTCATGATTATTCTCCTTGAACTGATACTTTGGAGGAAGGACCTCCCTGAAATGCGTTCATTTCTTGATACGAAAAAGAGAAACACCTGGCAGCAGTTTTTTAAAAAAAGACCCCAAATCCTGTGGGAATTTTTCCATGTTTAGCGCTGACTGCGTGTTAGCCGGATATGATAATACAGCAGGATTGGTTTTGCAAGGGGAGTACATCACTCACCCGGGCATTGTAAGGGCATGAAATGTTCCAGGATGATCGGAAAATCATCAGAAACGCGTTGATGATTAGTGCGGAAAACAGTATAATGGGTGAGTGTATAGAATGGTCCAAATACCAGCCAAAGACCACATTCTAAAACCGAACAAGAGGAAACCGGGAGATCATTTCATCCCGGGAAAACTGCAGATGAAGCAAGAACTTGATCTGTAAAGGAGAATGACGAGGAGTTGGCCTATTTGCGGAGCAAACAGCTTGTCAGGTGACAAGCACTGACAAAAGTTACTACGCCGAAAGACCAGGTTGCTCGTCAGAGGAGGAGCTCAATGGATTTTGCATCAATAGTTGCACAATGGTGGAAACCGGTTCTCATTATTGCAGTGCTCATCATCTTTTTCATAAAACTTATGCCGCGGTACAAGATTGCTCCACCGGATACAGCGTTTATTATCTCCGGCCTTCTGCGCAGAAAGTATAAGGTCAGGAATCCGGATGGCTCCGTCTCTGTCAAGAAGTTTGGATACCGGATTGTCCGTGGCGGCGCGACGTTCTTCATCCCGGCAGTGGAGCGCATTGATAAGCTGGATATGTGCCTCATGCAGGTGGACATCAAGACCGCACAGCCGGTCCCGACGAAAGAATACATCTCTGTTCTGGTGGATGCGGTTGCAAACATTAAAATCGGCTCGGATGATCTGTCCATTGCCACCGCAGCGGAGCAGCTGCTCCATTATGATGCGGAGCAGATCAAGTCGCTTGCCAAGGATGTTCTTGAGGGAAACATGCGCGAAATCATTGGTCAGATGACGATTTCCGAACTGGTTCAGAACCGGGACAAGTTTGCACAGGAGTCAATCAAGGCTGCAATGTCCGATATGAGCAACATGGTCCTTGAGATCATCAACCTCACGATCCAGAATTTCTCAGACAGGGATGGTAAGGTCATTGAGACAATGGCCACGCATCAGATCGTAGATAAGGAACGGGATGCTGCGATTGCCCGTGCAAAGGCCCAGCAGGAAGGACATAAGGCCGAGATTGAAGCGCAGGCAGCGATTGCCGAGCAGAATAAAGAGCTGGCGATGCTTCAGGCAGGCTATAAGATTGAAGCGGATCAGGAAAAGG
>JAFUZM010000368.1 GCA_017476605.1 Clostridia bacterium | reverse complement strand
TGAATGGTTTTTTCCATCAGTTCAATTCCCAATCTTGCTGCAGCCTCAAAATCTTTGCTCTCCGGTCCAAGGGAAATGGCAAACCCCGGTTTTTCAATAATGGCGGCTTCAAGTGCGGCTGCAACCGTGCCGGAGTAAAGAATGTCCACTCCGCCATTATACCCATTGTTTACCCCTGAGAGCACCACATCCACATCTTTGCACAGTTCCTTTAACCCCAGAGCAACGCAGTCGGATGGCGTCCCGGAGATAGCCCATGCAACCTCTGCCCCATCATATGGCATTTCTTCTGCAAACAGATATCCCGAAATGGTAATCCCATGAGACACCGCAGAGCGTTGCCCGTTGGGCGCAGCAACATACACCGTATGTCCTGCTTCTTTGGCACATTTTGCCAGAGCTTTTAAGCCAGGGGCCTGAATTCCGTCATCATTGCTGATCAAAATCCGCACGTAATTTCCTCTTTCCATTCACAATTGTCAGGTTTCCGATGAATCCTCTGCCCGATAAAAGAACGCCGTCATGACCCCATCCAGGCTTTCAAATTCGATTCGAAGCGTATATGGCAGGATATTCCTGAACTTCATATCTTTCGTATTTGAGACGGTTGCATCAAAGCCGGCAGGCAAATAGCTGGTTCCACCCTGAGAATGCCAGTTCATATCTTCAATCACTGCCGGAATTCTCAGGACAATGTTATAGATGGTGCTGCAGATCTGACAGACACCACCACCAAATCCCATTGTGCTTTCCCCAGAGAGAATCGGCGCAGACTTATAGCCGTTTTCCTCTGTATATGGTCCGCAGATGGCATTGAAGGAAAACACCTCATTCTGCCCGACCAGAATATGGGTCAGCCTCTTGGTGGCAAGATCTATGTTATATACTCGTCCTGCGTTTCCTTCCTTTGACATGCTCATGCTGTAAAAGGTCGTGAATGCATACAGAAGATCACCGGGCTTCGCTTCATCCCATGGAACGAACGGAATCAGTTCAAGTGCACTGTCGGACAGCCGCACATCCTCCGGTTCCCTGCGATAGGGAAAGTAGATCTTTCCCTCCTTGATGGTATGCACAGAGAGATAGCTTCCTGCCGTCACTTTGATTGGATACCGATACCCTTCCGGCAAAAAGCTTGTATCCTTCGTTACAAACGCAACCGCGACATGCTTGCTTGTCCCCGGCATGGGGCCGTCAAAGGGATTTTTCCGCTGCACAAGTTCTACATATTTTGTAAGCACATAGCCGGTTCTGTCCTTAAATCCGATTTTCGTCCAGGTCCGTCCCTTGGAGTACACATCCACAACCGTATCTTTTTCAATCGTTCCAAGAGTGCTCGAGCTTTCCGACGCATTCCGATGGACGCTCATCTTTTTCCCGATGACCCCCCAGAAAGGCGCATCCTCTTCGCTCATTTCTGCGCGTGCAACGGAAAATAGCATCATCCACAGGAGGATCAATATCAATCCGCACCTTACACCGGTGCTCTGTAAATTCTTACACATAACACGCCATCCTGTGTCTCAAGGTGCATGATCACATCATAAGGAAGTACATTCTTTAACCGTAAATCAAGGTTTCCTGCACCTACTGCAGCGTCCATATCAAGAGGCGCATAGAAGATGCCATACGCAGAATGAACCTGCTGCTTTACGATTTCAATCGGGATCTGAAGAACCGCATCATACAATGTCGTTGACACCTGACAGATACCACCGCCGTATCCGGTCTTTTTGTCCGATACAAAATTGATAATCGGACCAAGTTCATATCCATTGCCCTTTGTATACGGAGCGCAGTAGTCATTGAACCTGAATTCTTCTCCGGAACGAATCCGGACATCGTTGATGCGATCTATGCCAACTTTGATGTTATAGAGCCGTCCTTCTTCACTTGCTGTGGAGGGAACTTCCGGATAGTAGGTTGAAAAAACCGAAATCAGCTCTCCCGGTCCCGCCTGATCCCAGGCGCGCACAGGTTCAAGATTCAGCGCCGCTGTCGAGAAGATCCGGCCATACGTCCGCTGATACGGAAGCCGGACACTCATTCGCTCATCCAGTCCGCTGACCGCAATGACATCCCCCGGATGCAGCGTCCGGATCACGGCGCCTGACTGCTCATCATATACATCTACATTCTGAGTCACATGTGCGGCATACATCCACTGCACGACACCGGGAATATATGGGCCATATGGATCGGTCCTGCGATAATAGCGAAGATGGGAAACAAGAACATATCCTGTGACACCATTCTTACGAATATACGCCCATTCATCGTCCTGGCTCATGATCTCCACAGATTCCTTTTCATACACAATTCCCACCTGATTGGAGTTTGCGCTGTTCTTCTTCCGGATGGTCAGGTTTACATCTGCCTGTGCTGTATAGACGGCAACAAATGGAGGCTCAGGAATATATGCTTCGGGGACCTCTATCCCCTCTCTTGCAGAGCGGATCCCGCCAACGCCGCTGGAAAGAAGATAGCCGGTGATGCCATTTTTTACAACGGTCATCCAATCCTTCCCCAGTTCAGTGATGGAAATGGTTTCACCCGCAGGAATGTCCATCAGGCGCTGTGCCGATTTATTCTTCTTCGCCCGTAAAGTCAGATCTTTGTTTGTTACACCAAAATAGAGTGCATTTTCCTCATCCGGCGCCGCATTCAGTCTTGTAAGATTGGTTACATTCTTTGAGAGCACATATCCGATTGTCGAATCCTTTTCAATCTTTGTCCATGTCTCCCCGAATTCAATAATCTGAATCTCTTCGCCCTCAGAAACACTTCCGACTTTTTTCCCTGAGGTTGACTTTGTTTTTCTGATCGTCATATCCTTTGACACGGTTCCCAGATATAGAGACTCATCTGCAAATGCTGTCATCCAGATCAAAAGGCTGAGCAGAAACAGAACTAAAAGACTAAGGCGCTTACTCATATTCAAACCTTTCCGGTATTTTGCGTTCATTTCCCATGCTTTTTACCAAAACAGAGACAGGATATCTCCTGTCCTTCATACGCATAGCGGTGATATTATACGAAAAAAAACGGAAACTGTAAAGTTTCCGTTCTGTTTCAAATCCATTTCATGCAGCAGTTGCCCGCATTTCCATCTTTTCCCTGGCGCCTTACCTTTATAATTCTTTAGGAAGCGCATGTTTGCAACGAGCGCATTCGATCACAACATCCTCTTCAAGCAAGCTTTTTGGGAGAAAAGTTTTTACTCCGCAGTGTGGGCATGCGATCGTCACATAGCCTTCGAAAGGATCCCGGCCATCAGCGTCATCCTCATCTTTATTCTAGTCATCATCATCATCATCAT
>JAFUZM010000054.1 GCA_017476605.1 Clostridia bacterium | reverse complement strand
TTCAATTTCCTCATCCGAAGCGCCAAACCTGCGACCTGCACTAATAACAGCCTGATAAATCTCAGTCTTATGTTCCGCTTCCTCAACATACTTGGGATTGTACATGTCAAACATGATTCTCTGCACCTCCGTTCTATGTTCGCTTAGATAGTCCTTCAAATAACCCTCTGTAATACAAATCTCTACCGTAGATTCTATCCATTTCTCAGTTGTCGGATCATTTCATCGGAGCGGATTCCACGGTTCGGTTTCATGTGGATTATCACGCTTTCTGCGCTTTTCTCCGCGTCATTATTGTGGTTTGGTAAGGAGTAATCATTCAGAAAGAGCAGATATTCAGCTCTTTTTATCCTGAGCCGCTTCAAGAGATTAATGTCCTTCGTCAGATCGAGACCGCCCGGTAGAAGAAACTGCTCCTTCCTGGCCTTTGGTGCAGCGTCTTTATCTTCGTCAACCATCATGTTCTGCTTCTCATCCTTATCATAGAAGGTTGACTCCAATACGCCTGACTTGCCATGTATTCCCGCGGTTCACTATTTCATCCCAGCGGTTTCTGATTTCTTCTTGATCTGCCAGCTTCATGGATTTCTTCCACTCTGCAACATCATCTTTCTTTTTTTGATTCGCCTCGATCAGCAGAGCAAGCATATCTTTACGCCTGTCATATCAGGCGAGTTCTCCATAGCTCGGACAAGATATCGTCCTTCACGAATGATACATCCTTGACGCTTCGATCCCAGCTTGACAAAAGCTGCTTCAGAATCACACACTATGGTTCCCTGGTAATGCTCTACTGGAGTTCCTTCTACTTCTTTCTGGGTGAGGTGTTGTAATACGGTTCAATCTTCGAAATCAGCTTCTTGATAGCGTTCTTCTCGCCTTTTTCGAGCGAATCATTAGCGGCTTTAGAATACGCAGCCAAACCGCAGATCTTCTCGCCAACTTCAAAGTTGACATAGATGTCACTACCTTGTGCAAAAAAAGATCCGCATCTGCGGATCTTCTTTTTGATATAATCAAATACGCTCGGCGCGGCGAGCAGCGAAGCACTCGCTGCAATAGATGGGACGATCATTCTTCGGAATGAAAGGAACACGTGTTGGTGCACCACACTGGGCACAAGTGGTTTCAAACATCTCGCGAGGCTGACCATCGTTGTTTGCCTGACGGGCGTTCTTACGTGCAATACGGCATGCCTTGCAGCGGGTCGGTTCATTCTCGAATCCCTTCTCTGCATAGAATTCCTGTTCACCAGCAGTGAACACGAACTCCTGGCCACAGTCTTTACAGACCAGAGTCTTGTCCTGATACATGGGTTTTCTTCCTCCAAGGTAAAAAAAGAGATAATAGTGACTGATAGGCAGTCGGCTGACCTGGTCTTTGCCCCCACACTCGCCGTCTGGAATTTTCGCTCTTACACTACGTGCCCCACTACTCATTCTCTCGGTTTCCCGGACGGACTTACATCTAAGCCGCACCATGCTCATCGGTAATTTGCCGAATTACGTGGATCGTTTTGCCTGCGACTGGCATCGATTTTCAACCACAGACCCGTTGTCCTACCATACATCATTATAATGGCTGTGATAAACAAAATCAAGCAAAAATGTAAAAATTAATCAATTTTTCGAGAATTCTGCCTCAAGATTTGAACGCAATCCACACAAATATTATGACCCATAACCAAATTTATTTATATTTCATAATTAGCTTTGTACAGAAAACCATTTTTACCGATCTAAGTGCCGAATGAAGGAGCATTTCAGGAAACTTCAAAGCAAAAAAGCCATCCATCATGTTTCTTCCAACCATGTAAAACGAAGCTGAGGTGTGCGTCGTGATGCGCTTGCTACTGACTGATCCAGATTGCATCCCCGATGTTGTGGGTCAGCTCGGAGAATGTAACCATCAAATCTCCTCTCAGCCAGGACAGCAGGCTGTTCAGCATCAGCATCAGTACAAAGATCAGAAGCACGGCAAGTGCGCTCCGAAAGACATCTGATACACCAGCGATCACCTCAAAGTGCACCGTGCTCTTTTTCTTCTTCTTTTTCATGCTTTGTTCTCTCCCCGCCCGATCAGACGTAATCCATCCAGGTTCCTGTCATTTCCTCTCGCCCCGTCAGCTGTCCGCTTTGCTCAAGTCCTGTAAAGCTCCGCTGCCTCAAAACCTCATAGGTAACAATGGCTACCGAATTGGAGAGATTGAGACTTCTTGCGCCCTCAATCATCGGAATTCGGATGCATTGGTCATACACACGTTCAAGTAAATTTTCGGGAAGTCCGCGGGATTCCTTTCCGAACACAAGGAAGATGTCCTCGTTTGCCG
Source organism: Clostridia bacterium (assembly GCA_017476605.1). Taxonomy (GTDB): domain Bacteria; phylum Bacillota; class Clostridia; order Christensenellales; family Aristaeellaceae; genus Ventricola. The sequence goes on along the minus strand of JAFUZM010000054.1, from coordinate 4,369 downwards.
GATAATGCATTTCCGCATAATTTTTCTTCGCCTTGGTGCTTGCGTAGAAAAAGTTCTTTGGATTCACCTCTTTCATAAGCGCACCAAGGTCCTTATGCACATGAACCTTCACCATATGCCAGTAATCAAGGCCTGCCCGCTTCAGATAGCGATCCTCCAGTTTAAACCCCAGGGGTTCAATCAGATGCAGCTCAGATCCGGTGGCTGCACATGTTCTTGCAATATTTCCGGTATTCTGTGGAATCTCCGGTTCCACCAATACAATATGAATCATTTTTCGCCTCTGCCATTCCGATTTTTCTGAATCAGATAGTACCTCGGGGTTCCCTCATGCGCATTCAGAAACACATGCTGGAGCGTGGTATATTCTTTGACTGAAAGGCTGCGGATCAGCGTTTCCACCGCTTCAAGTTCGCGTTTGCCCTCCTCGTGCCCGGGATACACACAAATGCTCACCGCGCCGCCCGGCACAATCATCTTGACGGCCTTAGAGATGGCTTCAATGGTCGTCTCAGTTCTTGTCGTCACGGTATGGTCGCCACCTGGCAGCCAGCCAAGATTAAAGATCACCGCCTGAACTGGCACATGAACCGCCGTGTCCATGGTTTCATGCCCGGCAAGGATCAGCTCGGCCCGATTCTCCATTTGTGCCTCACAGAGTTTCTGTCTCGTAGAGTCCAGGGCTGCCCTTTGGACATCAAAGGCATAGACCTTTCCTGTCGGACCGACGTATCTGCAGAGCATCAGCGTATCTCCGCCGTTGCCCATCGTCGCATCAATGACCGTATCTCCGGGAAAAACCAGGCGTGACAGATAGTCAGCAGCCAGATAACGGGCATTCCTGAGTTCAAATCGTTCTGCGTTCATATCGGTCTTCTCCGTTCATCCATGATTGTGCGCCGCCTCTCACTCTGAGAAACAGGTGCAACGCTACACACATCAGCAGTGGGGACGCACTCACTCCTGTGTCGGTTCCGTATAGATGCGCCAGGAAATCATGCGTTCCTCGCGGAAGGACATTTCAAAGACAATTTCGCGTTCCTGCTCACCGGCCCTGTAGATCAGTGTTTCCTCCCCTGCATCATAGCGCACGAGCTGCCCCTGATTCCTGCCCTCTTGATAAAGGGTCCCGCCGGCAGAGGAAATGGTATGATCTGAGCGGAAGAGCGCAGCCACTGCATCAAGCGTCATTCCCACCTGGATTCCCCGAGGGCCCGTATATGCATCCGAGGCCACGGTAAGAGCATCGATCCGCTCAACGCCTGTCATCTCCTCAAGGTTGCAGGAAAAGACCGCACCGGGATAAAGCAGCAGGCGTCCCTGGCTTCCCGGAAGACTTTGAACGGATTCGGGCTCTCCAAGACGGGCAATGATGCGATATACTTCTACGGACAGGAGGCTTTCGTTATTTAAGAGGGCATCCGCGCTGGAAAATGCTGCCTCCTGGTTTTTGATCACCTTTGCCTGGCTGCTTTGTGCCTGATTCATTTCGCCGACACTTTCAAGGTTTCCCATCGCCTCTTCCCTTGTCATCGGTGTCTGCTTGATTCGAATGGTCTTGATGACCTGATTTTCAACGGTATACGTCAGGGTAACCTCAGTGGCCTTTTCCTCCTCCATCTGATAGCTGACCCATTCAATTCCGTATGGATGTCCTTCTTTCCCATAGACCCACATCCATCCGATTCCTTCCTGCTGCATGGAAATCAGTGTCAATGGATATAAAGGCTCCAGAATCCGTGCATCCCCGATTGCCTCAATGTTCATTCCCACCGTGAAGCCAAGACAGTCAGCAATCTTGCTGGTTTCCATGGTTGCCTCAGCAATGCATCCCCGAGACGGCTGCATTGTCCCCTCGGTGATGACCGTTCCGAAATCATATTGAAGAAGATACTGACCCGGCCTTGACAGATCCCCGGTTTCAACGGGATCATTCAGTGGCGTCTCTCCCATGAGGTAATCCGAGAGATTCAGCATCCAGTCCATTCCCTTTACCGCATCAAAGGATAGCTCGCCAAATGCAAGCACCGGAAGGCAGAAAAGAAAAAGGAAGAATGCCAGCAGTCCTGCGGATTTCTGTCCAAATAGTGTTAGATGCATGTAACACCTCTTGCATTTTTCAGAATTCATGTTATGATAGTCCATGTTGCCTTTTGATTATACCAGATAAACCCATTTTTATAAAGGAGGAGTTTTCCATGCCTGAGGAAATCAAGGCAGGCTGCGCTCCCAGCGAATGCGGCACCAAGAGCGCATGCAGCGGCTGCAGTTCAAACCCCAATGCGACCATCCAGAAAGATCCGCCAAAGGTGAAAAAGGTGATCGGCATCATCAGCGGAAAAGGCGGTGTAGGCAAGTCTCTTGTCTCCGGTGAGCTTTCCGTCATGTTCCGTCGTCTTGGCCTGCGTGTCGGCATCATGGATGCGGATATCACCGGTCCATCCATTCCCCATATGTTTGGTGTTCATGAGAAAGCCTACGGGAATGACACCAAACTGTTCCCGGTCAGGACCACCAACGACATCAAGCTCATGAGCATCAATCTGATGCTTGAGACCGATGACACTCCGGTCATCTGGAGAGGCCCTGTTATCGCCGGCGTTGTCAAGCAGTTCTGGGAGGATGTTGACTGGGGCGAGCTTGACTGCATGGTCATTGACATGCCCCCGGGAACCGGCGACGTTCCGCTGACGGTGTTCCAAAGCATCCCGCTGGACGGCGTCATTATCGTCACAACACCTCAGGACCTGGTTGGCATGATCGTCCGCAAGGCGGTCAATATGGCCAATATGATGAACATCCCGGTCCTTGGTCTCGTCGAGAACATGGCCTATGCCGTCTGCCCGGATTGCGGCAGACAGATTGAGATTTTCGGCAATTCGAACATTCAGTCTCTGGCTGCCGAATTCTCGCTTCCCGTTCTGGCGCGCCTGCCTATTAATCCGAAAGCCGCTGAGCTCTGTGATCACGGACAGATCGAAAAAGTGGTCGACCCGCAAATGGAGGATGCCGCAAAATTCCTGGCGTCCAGCCTTGAGCTCATATAAAAAAGATGGGGAAATTCCCCATCTTTTTTATTATGGTTCCTCGGCAAGGCCGATATCAATGTTGTTCTTGATTTCACCGGAGGTTAAATGGAAGACCGCTGTTTCGTAGGTTTCCGGTTCCGGATCGCTGTTGATTTCATCCAGTTCCGATAAGTGCTGCGTCAGCTTCACATCCGACTCAACGCGAATTCGGTACTGACCGGGTCTCAGATTCCGGAAATGATAGTATCCATACTCGTCGCTGATGCTTCCCGAAATTTCTTCCTCGTCTCCATCCTCGCTGATGGAAAGCAGCGAAATGTACACATCCGAGATCAGTGGCTCCTTATAATCCTGCAGACCGTTTCCATTAAGATCCAGCCAGACGGTATCTCCAATACTTCCCTGCTCTATAGCGCCGATATTAAAGGGAATCGTTTCACCGCTCTGGATCGGGATGGGGAGACTTTCGCCGATATTGTTTTCCGTCGGAGGAATTCCTGACCCGTCTGCTTTGCCGTTCTGATCCGCAAACAGCAGGCGCTCCGGCAGCTCCGCCTCAAGAATATATACACCGCGTCTCAGTCCCGTGAAGACATAGTGACCGTACTCATCCGGCAGAGTCGTGCCGATGATTACACCATCCGATTCCCGGATAAGTGTCAGAGCGACATTCGTGATCGGTGCTTCGCCTGCATCCTTGTTTCCATCCGCATTGGCATCCAGCCAGGTATTACCTTCAAGCTGGCTGGCCAGCACTGCATATAATGTCTGAACCGCAATATTCTGCGAGGTTCCGGTGGTAAAGGAATCGCTTTCCCCTTCCTGCTCGTTTTGAGACAGCTGGAGGGGTGTTCCAATGGCAAACATCGACGAATTCGGCAGTTCAAAGCGGAGACGATAGGTTCCGGGACGGACGCCTTCAATCTGATACTCTCCGTTTTTGTTCGTTGACACGGTCTTTAATACCGTACCGCCATCCATCAGGGACACGACCACAGATGCAAAGCCATTCTCGGTATCCTCATCCAGAATCACTCCGGAAACCGTCGCCGGGAAAAGGCCACCGACATTCTGGTTTGCCAGGGTTTCGCCCATGGCAAGTGTAAAGGATTTCGTCGTTTCCGTCTGGCTGTCACTGTCTGAAATCAGACTGTCACCAGCCTTTGTAAAGAGCCATCCGCCTGGCAATGTAAACTGCACCGCATAGTCGCCAGTTCTGATCCGATCCAGAAGATAGCGTCCGTCTTTCTACGTGCGTACGCTGCGCACGGTCTTTCCCGTCGCCTGATCAATCAGAGAAACCACGGCCGACTCAATTCCGTTTTCTTTTCCGGAATACT
>JAFUZM010000053.1 GCA_017476605.1 Clostridia bacterium | reverse complement strand
CGCATTGAAGGAAAATGTGGTGCGTGTCAGCATCAAAACAAACTGCACACAGTCTCCTATCCGCCAAAAACTGCGAACTTCGGAATAAAATGGCATTTTGCCGTTTTATTCCGAAGTTCATCCATAAAAATACCATCTTGACTTCGGAATAAAGAAGGTATACCTTTATCAAGGACACGACATGGAGGAAAAAGAAAATGATTGGAAGGCAACAAGAAAAGCAGGAATTGCTTGAACGGTACGAAAGTGGTCGGGCAGAACTCGTTGTTGTCCACGGAAGATACCGCATAGGAAAAACCTTTCTGGCGAACGCAACATTCGAAAACAGAATCACATTCAGGCATGCCGGAATTTCCCCTGTAGAAGAGAACGGCAATGGCCTTCTTCGAAAGCAGCTGGATCAATTCTATTTTTCTCTCCGTAGTCAGGGAATGTCGGAGGCAAAAAAGCCAAAATCCTGGATGGAAGCGTTCTTCTATCTTGAGATGTTCCTGCAAAAAACGGATTCAAACGAGAGACAACTGGTTTTCATTGATGAACTTCCATGGATGGATACTCCCAGATCCGGTTTTTTAACAGCTTTTGAAGGATTCTGGAACAACTGGGGATGCCATCGTAAGAACCTGATGGTCATTGTTTGCGGAAGCGCCAGCGCATGGATTCTGGATAATCTGATCAATAATCATGGCGGATTATACGGAAGAGTTACCTGCGAAATACGCTTACATCCATTTACTCTCCAGGAATGTGAGATGTTTCTCAAGGAGCGCGGCATTGATTTCCCCAGATATGACATCGTTCAAAGCTATATGGCAGTAGGTGGAATTCCGTATTATCTGGACTATATGAAGCGCAATCTCAGTCTGGCGCAAAATCTTGATGAGATGTTCTTTAGTCAAGGTGCGAAACTCACAGATGAATTCAGCAGACTGTTCACATCCATTTTCGACAAGCCTGCCCTCATGCACCGGATCGTACGCATATTATCCCTTCGAAACAGAGGCTTTACACGCAGTGAAATTTTGGATAAGTTGGAAATGAAAGATGGTGAAACGTTTTCCAGTTGCATAAAAGCGCTCATTTCAAGCGATTTTGTTCTTAAATACATTCCTTTCGGTTCCAAGGCAAATGAGCCACACTATAAGCTGATTGATCCATTCTGCATGTTCTGGCTCCATTTTCGGGATGAGAATATGCCCTTTACTGAAAACTATTGGACGGAAAATCTGGATTCTCCTAAAATCGTCTCCTGGAGAGGCTTTGCCTTTGAAAATGTCTGCTGGAATCACATCCCGCAAATCAAAAGGAAGCTTGGAATCAGTGGTGTATCCGCTGATTACTCTGCATGGACCAGGAAAGCAGATGATGAAGAAGGTCTACAGATCGACATGCTGATTTCCCGGAAAGATCATGTCGTAAACATGTGTGAGATGAAATACTGGGGAGATGATTTTACAGTGAATCAGGATTATTATCGCATCCTGTTACGCCGCAAAGAGATTCTGGCAGAAACGTTCTCCAGAAAGGCATCCATCCACTGCACACTGATAACAACCTTTGGTCTCAGGAAAAATCCATACAGCGACATTTTTACTGATGTCATGACGCTGAACGATTTGTTTGAGCCCCTATAAGGAACCGCTCTTAAGTAATTCCAGTTCAAGCCAACAGGCCTCAGGCAGTCCCGTCATGAATGAACAAAAGCAGAGTACAAACGTACTCTGCTTTTGCTGTTTTCACTTATTTTGCATACTCAGCAGCGCTCTCGCCTGCGATGCGGCCATATACCACAAAGTCTGCTACGGCATTACCGCCGAGGCGGTTTGCGCCGTGAACACCACCGGTTACCTCACCGGCAGCAAACAGGCCAGGAATGATCTTGCCTTCAGCAGTCAGCACATGCGTATCTGCATCAATCTTAAGACCGCCCATCGTATGATGGATGCCGGCAGTGACCTTTACTGCATAGAAAGGTGCCGTATCCAGAGGAGCGGCAAAGCTGGTGCGTCCAAACTCAGGATCGTTCTTCTCTGCCACACAGGCATTCCAGGTATTCATGGTCTCGGCAAATGCATCCGCCGGGATCTCAAGAACGGCTGCCAGATCTTCATAGGTATCTGCACCAAGCATCAGTCCGCGGGTGATGTATCCCTGGATAACAGAGGAAGCATCCACCATCTTCTGATCTACAACCAGCCAGGAGAAAGAACCGGGCTGTGCAATTTCTGCAGCAGAAACAACATCACGGGTTCCAACCTCGTCGGTGAAGCGCTGTCCATTCGCGTTGACCAGGATAGCACCATCTCCGCGCAGGCCTTCCGTAATCAGAGAAGCCGTTTCCGCCTGAACCGTCGGGTGAATCTGGACCTGCTCCATATCAACCGTAGCTGCGCCAAGAGCCTCAGCCATGCGAATGCCCTGGCCCTGAATGCCGGCAGCGTTGGTGGTCATAAAGCCAGCCAGCTGCGGTGCATATTCAACGACCATCTCAAGGTTGGCACCAAAGCCACCACTGGTCAGAACGACAGCCTTTGCATTTACGGTAACCGTGTTTCCGGATTTGCCATCCGCAACGATGCCACAGGCAGCACCTGCATCATTTGTCAGGATCTTTGTTGCAGTTGTGTCGGTCAGCAGGGTGATGTTCTCACGCGCCTTGACTGCTTCCTCAAGAAGCGGAACCGTATATGCGCCAACAGAAACAACCTTGCCCTCCGCATTCACCGGGCGATGAATACGTTTGACAGATGCGCCGCCGAAAGCAGCCACATTGTTGAGATCAATGCCGATGGAGCTCAGCCAGTCGATAGCTGCAGCACTGTTGTTCACCAGGGTGTTAACCAGTTCGGGATTATTGATTCCCTTTCCGCCGATCATGGTATCCAGTGCAAAGAGCTCGGTTGAATCAAAATATCCCTCCGGATTTGCCTGATACTTTTCCCACTGTTCCTTTACCGTTGCTGCAAGGGCTGTAATCGTCTCGTTGTCCGCATAAGCCTCAGCAGATGCCAGAGTCTTGTCTACGCCTGCATTCTCAGCAAACGTATTTGCGTCCTGATAAACGGTTTTCGCAGCATTCATGCCTCCGGTTGCCTTGACGGAGTTTCCGCCGACTGCCGGCTGGCTCTCAACGATCACAACGGTCTTGCCAGCATCCGCTGCGGTAATTGCTGCAACCATTCCGGCTCCGCCAGCACCGACAACCACAACGTCCGCCTCATACGTTTTATCCTCAGCGGTCTCCGCTTCAGCCTCACGCATGTAATCGTCTGGATTGACCTCTGCATCCTCAAGAGCCGCACGGGCTGCCTCAATAACCGCCCCACGGGTGACAAATGCAAACGTTGCACCAGAATAGGTATCGACAATACCATTGGCCTCTTCAAACGCTTCCGGCCACTCTTCAACAACTTTCTTGCCGATGCCGTCGCTTTCGCCATCACCAATGATTTCAACATCAGTGATCTCACCGTTGTTCAGGGTAACATTAACCGTGACCTCTCCGCCAAATCCCTGAGCGGTGCCGGTTCCGGTAGTCTCTGTTGAGGATGCCATTGCCACAGGCAGAATGCACAGCAGCAATACAAACACACTCAGCAGATAGAAGGCACGAATTTTCATATAGGTTTCCTCCTATGATTTATTGAACACGTTCCAAAGGAACGGTGTTGTCAGAATCCATAAACGCCCGCTTATAAAACAACAACGACAGCCCGGCACCAATGATCCAGCCAATCGGCCATGCACACCAGATTCCGGTCGACTGGAGCGCAGTGCGGGAAAGCAAGACAGCGAGCACAACCCGTAAAATAAGGTCCGAAAACGTCGAGATCATGAACGGCTTCATGAGTCCTGCACCTCGTAGAACACCATCTGCTGCCAATTTGGCTGCCACAACAAAGTAGAAGGGCGACAGAATCCGAAGGAAGATGACACCGGAGTGAAGAGCAAGGGCTGTTGGCTGATCCATAAAGAAGCGGACAAACACCTCACCGGTAAAAAAGTACAGCAGGAAAAATGGCACGCAGAGCATCCAGACCATCTTAAGGCCTGCCATAAAGCCCGCTCTGACGCGGTCTTCCTTCCCCGCTCCAATGTTCTGGGCGGTAAAGCTTGATATTCCATTTCCCAGCGTGGTGAAGGATGTGATCACAAGATTGTTCATCTTCACAGCCGCCGAGTACCCCGCCATGACGCTTGCACCAAAGCCATTGATGACGCCCTGGATGATCAGGTTGCCGATAGAAATGAAGCTCTGTTGCAATGTGCTGGGAATCGCAATCACGACGATCCTGCGGAGCAGGGTCAGCGAAAAAAGCGGAACCTTCTTGTCTGCATCTGGCAGTGAGTGCAGCCGGCGTATGATGACAAACACCGCCAGTGCACAGCTGATCCCCTGACAGATAAACGTCGCCCACGCCACTCCGGCGACGCCCATATGAAATGCAGCCACAAACAGGATATCCATTCCGATGTTGACGCTTGAGGACACCGCAAGGAATAGAAACGGCGTTTTTGAATCGCCAAGTGCAGAGAATGTTCCGGTGGAGACGTTATAAAAGAACATGAACGGCAGGCCAAGAACATAGATTCTCAGATAGAGAGCCGAATCGCTCATGACATCCTGCGGAGTATTCAGAAGCTGCAGAAGCCATCCATCGCAGGCAAGTCCAAAAATCATGAGTACTGCGCTGACCGCGGCCGTCAAAATCATCGCCGTTGATACCGCTGATTTCAACCGTTTGTAATCCTTTGCACCAAACAGCTGTGACACTACCACCGAACAGCCCATATTACAGCCAAATGCAAAAGCAATAAAGATCAGTGTAATTTCATAGCTGTTGCCAACTGCTGCAAGTGCATTCTCTCCAATGAATTTCCCAGCTACCAGACTGTCTGCAATGTTGTACAGCTGCTGAAAAATGACACTTCCAAAAAGCGGCAGGCAAAACCGCCACAATACCGAAGAGGGGTTACCAACTGTCAGTTCCCTATTCACCGTTGTCTGCTTCCATTCTCATAAACTTTGTTCATACTGGGATATTATACTATTGACTTTGCTCTATGTCCAAGATATATTTTGCATGTTCACTATCAGGATTTGATATGGAGGAATCCCCAATGTCTGCATCTTACGAATCCTACCGGATTTTCTATCATGTTGCCACCTGCGAAAGCTTTACCATGGCCGCCCGCATTCTGCACAACAGTCAGCCAAACATCACGCGGATCATCAATCAGCTGGAGCAGGAGCTTGGCTGTCAGCTCTTCATCCGCAGCAACAAGGGAATCTCGCTGACCCATGAGGGTGAACTCCTCTTTGCACATGTTCAGGAAGCTGTCCAGCACATCGTCTGTGCGGAAACTGAGCTTAAGAACATGGCCCATCTGCAAAATGGTCAGATCACCATCGCTGCCAGCGAGACTGCGCTTCGCAGTGTTCTCCTCCCAGCGCTCAAATCCTATCGTCAGGACTATCCTGGAATCCGCATTAACGTCCACAGCATCACCAGCGAGGAAGCCATTTCTTATCTTCTCCACAACCTGGCTGATCTTGCTATTGTCACGAATCCCCTTCACGATAATGCCGCTTTATCTATTGAGCCCCTCCTGACCTGTCCCGATATTCTGGTCGTTCCAGCCGCCTTTGCCCTCAAATACGATTCGGCACGATCTTATACACCTGAGGAAGTCGTCACCTGGCCCTTCGTCTCCATGCACCGAAAAAGTGTCAGCTATGAAATGATCTATGGCTTCTTTGCCAAACACGATCTCCTGTTCCAGCCAACCACATTTGTCTCTGCCATGTCGCAGATCACACCCATGGTTTGCAGCGGTCTTGGCGCTGCTTTCCTGCCGGAGTTCATGGCCAGAGAGTCCCTTGCCAACGGTGAGCTTATCAAAATCCACCTTACTGAAGCTCCACCTTCTCATCCCGTTTGCATGATCACTCGCGCAAATCAGCCTGCCAGCTTTGCCAACAGAGAATTGATGGTTCGCCTGCGCGACGCCTCTCAGCAGAAACCCGTTCCCTGACTATAGATGATTCTTCTGAACTGGACTCGATCGTTGGAATTGCATACCGCCATTTTTGTGAGGTATCCACGTTTTCCTGGCCTTGCTTCCCAAGTATGACATTTCCCCGTCACCGATGGACAAATATCTATTCTGTCATTCATCTCATACATCTATAATTTCTTCTTTCATATTGCAACATTGCTTACTATTTGGTAAAATTTCTATTGTTAACAGCAAATAAAAATGTAGTCGTTCGCAATGCTCAGCAATCTGATCTGCCTTATAGCAAGCGCGGCCGGGATTCATTCATCTTCATGCTGTGCATTTGCCTTAGCCACGAGAAAATACTGTCGGGGAAGCTGAAAGGAGGATACCGTCAGAATGACATCCATTTTTACCAGCGCGCTCATGATAAAAACTCTGGAGATCCTTATTCCGTCTCTTGTTATTCTTGTGATCATCGGAATCGTGGGTCTGCGAAAAAGAAACCAGTATACCGAAGAGAATCATCCATCTAAATCCACACTGATTTGTGCTTTGATCGCTTGTGTGATTAGTGTAACCGGCTATCCTGTAAGCAGCTTCTTCGTATCTGGCGCCAGGTATCCCCCACCTCTTTTTACCACACCCAGCGACTATCTCAAGCTATATTTCCTGATCGCCTTTTTCCTTTGCTTTCTGCTTTGCCTGTTTCAGAGTCGATGGAAGCTGTTGATTTATCCAGCGATCCTGACCTATGGCGTATCTGCCTTTTATGGGCTGCCTACTCTTTTTAGTGCCACTCAGTCCTTTATCGTGACAAGAGATATAGAGCTTTCATTGCTGCGCCTGACCTTTGACTGCATTTACCGCCTTGTCTCGCTTTTGTTGCTGCTCACATACTTAAATCGTGCGTACATTCTGTATGCAAAACCAAAAATCAAATCCACAGGCGCTGAAAGAAAAAAGAGTCTTCGCATCATTGGTTATATTCTGACCTTCATTGCGACTGGCTTTCTTCTCTTTATCCTCTTCTACGGATATCAACTCTTTTGGGGACGCTCCGCAGGTGTATTTTCAAACCTACCCGTGATTGAGTATGCCGTCATTGCCATCATTGCCACTCTTGCTTTTATCAAAACCGGAAAACTTCCCCTGGCGGTATTCCCTGTCTGCTTCCAGATTTCAATTCTTTTTCCCCGTCTGTTACAGTTTATTCTGGCATCTTTAAGAGGAGATTCTCACTCAGGGCCAGGTTGGAAAATCCTAACGAGCTGTCTTTGTATCGCGGCAATACTTCTGATTGCGGAACAGCTGATCATGATGTACTATCAGCCACAGCAGAGCATCCATGGGCCTGCCAATAATGGGAAATATCCCTATCGTGAACAGTACTTAAGTCAAATGCGACATAAATAATCATAGGGAGGAAAGACAAATGTTTGATAACGTCGGCTACAAACTGAAAATGGTCGCCAAAGTGACGTGTTGTATTGGCATTATCGCCTCATGCATCAGCGGTATTGTTCTGTTGCTCCAGGGGAATATTCTAATTGGCCTTCTCTCAGCTGGAGCCGGGTCTCTCAGTTTCTGGCTCATGTCTCTCGGCCTTTATGCGTTCGGAGAATTGGTTGAAAATAGCGACATTCTCGCAAACATTGCTGCAAAACACGATATAGAACGTGAGGCGGAAAAGAACAAACCAGCTGAACAGCCCTCAGCTCCCCCCATCTCTTATTCTCAACCTGTATACTCTCAATACTCACCCAGTCAGTCTGTATCTACGCAGCCACCTCAGCCTTCATCTGCGCAGCCATCTGAACCACCTGTGTATCCCACCAATCCACAGTCCTCCTCAGCGCCGGCTCCCTATACTCAGGTTCCACCCGTACAAGTAAAAACTGTACAACCCTCACCGTCTGACTCCTCATCTCCTGAACGGAAACGTCGGTATCGGGATCCCTCAAATATATGATTAAACACTCACACCCCGCGTAGTACGCGGGGTGTGAGTGTTTAATTTAGAGGCATCGTCTGTCACGAATTCCCTTGTTTCATCTTTTTCATGATCTCAGCAATGGTATGAGCTCACGGCCAAAAGGTATGACCTTGTTTATGCGCAAGGTTTTTAAGCCCTGAACAATGGCTAACTCACATAGCCAGGCCCTCATAGAGGCTGCGTTTTCTTGTATTTATTAAGCTCTCATCGGGATGACGGAAAATAATGGGCCTTGACAAAATGTCACGGTTTTCCGTCGTAAACACCCCTGGAAAAGCTTTTCGACCGATGTTTG
>JAFUZM010000367.1 GCA_017476605.1 Clostridia bacterium | reverse complement strand
GGGGAAAGCCGATAGACGGTTGGCCTCAGAAGATTAGATTACAAAAGAGTAACCGTATTCCTTGGTCAGGGCGGTTACTTTTTTGTATTTATGAGCGCTATCAGTAGCATAACAATGATTTCCATCATCGAAAGTACTACAATCAAAGTTTCATAAGTACTCATAAGCATCCCTCCCATGAAAATTTCGGTTTAACCCTCAATGTACTCTCATGGGGAGGAGGGTTCACTCCCTCATGGGAGCTGAGACCCAACCGCCTACCGTTTAGGCTTTCACCCGTTGACCAACACAATTATACTACGAAAATCCGGGATGGAAAAAAATCCCGGATTTTTCTTTTTCCCCTAACAATTACCGCCATATTCGCCGCAGTAAAACCAGCTGACTCCCTATGGTTTTCTGATCCTTGGATTGTTCGTCTCTCCGTGATATCAAGCACTTTGTCTATGGATCATGCTTCCACTTTTGCTTGCTTCGGCATTCCGGACATCAACCAAAGAATCGGCTGGCGGACAGAAAGATTGCGCAGCGCTTCCTCATCCTTTATTTGAGCAGGAAGACGGTGATAGAGCATTCCGCATTCCTTGCGCCCAAGCCTTCTGTCCGCCAGAAACAAAAACGCATACGGAACCGGGAAAGCGGAAAAATGCATTACATCCGGCGGATACGGCCAGGTGCTCTTATCCACCAGATAAGGAAGCAGGAAATCGATTCCCCGTGAGAGACTTCTTCCCTGCTCATCCTTAAAATGCCAGAGATCGTCCTCCGGAACAGATGCCGCCTCAGCCAACAGGCAGAGATTGTCGAGTGTAAACGCGGAATAATTATATGGCTTGGTTCGTGCCAGTTCTCTTGGAAATGCGCCATTCGGGGCCATCTGCCGAATGAGCCGCTGCTTGAATTCCGCCCGACAGCATCCAAGAATCACCGTATTGTCCGTAAACCGGGCAAAAACCGCCGCCTGCATGAAAAAGCAGATGGCATGATTGTTGTCCGTATTCATTTCATCTATGCCGTTTCCTGAAGAGAGCATCCAACCCAGATAGGCAGAAAACCATCCCCGCAGACCTGAATACACCGTCTCGCTGAGCAGTCCATTTGCGTAAAGGGCTTCCACCGCATAGGGAACATCCGTCAGATGAACGGTGTCGATGATGCCAATGCCGCGACCTGTACAGACACCCTGAATCGCCTGTGCATAGGACAGACTGGGATTCATGCACGTGCATTCATCCAGAAAGAATTCACGCAGAATCTGCTCCGCTCTCTCTGCATAGACAGCTGCCCCGGCACGCCCTCCCTCTTCCTGAAGCAGGCACATCGCTTCCATCGTGAGAGAGGTTATGGCATTGCGCATGGCACGCAGCATCAACCGATGCGTCGAAAAGTTTTCAGGATTGGTTTCCCCATCCCTCCTGATATAGGGCAACCCGTCCGGCTTATCCGGATCCGGCCACCAGTAGTCCCCCTCCGAATAGAAATCATGGGCACTGCCAGGACTTCTTGCGCACTGCACATCCGTAATGTGCGGCACAGGGGACGTCAGAGCGACCTCTGCGTCCGCATGAATCTTCCCCCGCCTTCCCCCGTCCAGGTGAAACAGATCCTTCAGCGCCTCATCCGTCTGCAATGATGGAATCATATTCTTTGCTCCTCTCTCTGCCATTTATCTTGATCTTCCTCAGCATATCCAACGGTTTGTTTAAGGTCAAGACAAACCTAAAAAATGCCAATTGAATCCAACAATTGCAAATTCCTTTCAATCCGGAAGATGGTATAATGAGGAAAATAAAATCCAATCATTCAACCTTCGATCCACAGCACGTCGCACGAAGCACCAGGAAAGGAGTCCCCTCATGAGGAAGAAGACCATCGGATATGCACGGCGCCTGCATCTTTCATTTCTCCTGATTCTTCTGATCCCCATTCTGGTTTCCTTCATCTTATATCTTTACGCCGTGCATCAGGCGAATGAGCAGTCAGACCGTCTTCATGAAAGCCTCCTGTCAAAAGTTCAGGCAGACATGGACGCACGGCTTCTCTCTGTGCGCAGCGTCGGAAGCCGTCTGTACATTGACAGCGACGTGCGTGCCCTCGCTTCCGTCAGTGGAGAGATGGAAAGCAGCCATGCCATGGCACAGGTACGCCTGTATCAGGAATTGAACAGCCTTGTTCTGTCGAGTGAAAATCTGGATGGACTGTTCATCTATTTTCCGCTTACGAATAAGGTGATCAGCACCAACGGCAACATGGACCTGTCTATGTTCTATTCGCTGTATTATGAAAACAGTGCACTGACAGAGGATGCCTTCCATACGCTGCTGTCCAGTGATCACCGGTATGACATGCATATGCTGCCGGCAAAGGGTGGAAGCATTCAGCCACTCATGCTCCTCAGTCTGCCGCCAGATTCCTCCAGTACACTGGCCCCCATCCATCGCAATGCTCTTTTCTCCGGAAATGCTGCGCCTGCAGCTGGGGCTGGAGGAATTTGCCAATACCGAAACCCGCTTGCTGCTTCATCTTGAAGATGGCAGCCTCTACAGCCCTACAGGCGGCCTGATCCACGGTTCTCAATTCGAAGCCAGTCATAAAGGCAATGTGACCACGCAGTTCGACGGTGTTCCGGTCCGTGCACTGGAACGGCCTTCTGAGCAGACCAACATGCAGTATCTCATGCTGACGCCGGTTTCACGGATTCATGAGGACGTCCGCAAGCTGCAGATGGTCATCATTCTGGGACTGCTGCTCAGCATCATCGGCGGGCTGCTGCTTTCCCGGCACCTGACAGCGCGCAATTCAAATCCCATTGCCAAATTACTTGCCACCATCAGCTCCGGCAACCGGGAGGCATCGCCTGACAGCGGTGTGGATGAGCTGGTATGGGCCAGCGGCGAGGTCGAGCGTCTGTATCAGCATTCCCTGAACAATGAGCAGCTGCTGAGGGACAGCCGCCTGCTGGCTCATCAATACAGCTTCCTCCAGCTGCTGACCAAAGGAAGCATTGAGCGGTCCGAGCTCTGTGACATCGAACTTTCCGGTCCCTGCTTCGGCGTTGTCATTCTAAAGATCATGGACGCCGGGGACATTAGTCCCTCTGAACTGGGCCTGCGCACCTCCATTCTGCGGAAGCTGTTCGAGGAAAACATTAAAGACCGTTATACAGCCGAAGCACTTGAATGGGGAAACGCAGTCATCGCGCTCATCTCCCTGCCCAATGTAGAAATAACACACCTCACCGCCATTCGTGAGGCTTCTGAAAACGTACAGACGCTGGTCGAGTCCACGCTACACTTCACCTGTACCGTGTCCATCGGCCCTATTGCCGAAAGCATGGATGAAATTCCCGCTGCCTACCGAAGTGCTCAGGAGCTGGAAGAGTATCTGGACCTTCTGGACACCAGCACCATCAGCATACTGGACGTAGAAAACCTGTCCCCGCAATATGATTTTTCCCTGGAAGACGAGGAAAAGCTTCAGAATGCCGTGTCCATCGGCGATGAGGAGACAGCCATTGCCCTCATGCAGGACATCTTTGACCGCAATCGCAGGGCACGCATCGGCATGGATCTGTACATGTGCCTGGTCTATACCATGGCCGGAGTTCTTCTGAAAGGTGCCAATCACAGCGGCATTCGAAATGCCGCACAGCAGCTCAATTTCCCGGCAGCGCTCATGAATACCAAACCCGGCGCAGAGATGGAAAGCGTATTTACGGGATTTGTTCAGGCGATTTGCCAGGAAATCGCCAGGGCAAAGAGCGACACAGACGGCGAAGCTGTCTTCTGTCAGCGACTTGAAGCGTTCATCCATGAGCATTTTACCGATCCCGATCTCAACATCTCCCAGGTTGCACAGCATTTTGATCTGACCCCCGCCTATCTGTCCACACGCTATAAGCGCCAGACAGGAAGAAGTCTTCTGGATTTCATTAACACCCTAAGGCTTAACTATGCAGAGGATCTTCTCAAGACCGGCATGACCGTAACGGAAACCGCCGAGCGTTCCGGTTTCCGCGACAGCGGTAGCCTGATCCGCGCCTTCAAGAAGAAAAAGGGCATTACCCCCGGGCAGGTCCGGCAGCAGGGTGATGAGAAACCATCCGCATAACTGAAACCCCCGAAAGCCGACAAACCCGCGGTTTTCGGGGGTTTTGCTGATACATTCGCTAATTTGTCAATGCCCGATTCATGGTTTTGACAAGGCATTCCCGATTTTGAATCTGTTTTTTTGCGGCAGATGCGGCCTATAATCCAATTGCGATCCGGATGACACGTCCGGCATAACACCACAGAAAGGGGAATCTATTCGTGAATACCATGCACAAAAAACTGTACACCGTTCTTCTGACCACCGCACTCGCAGTCACTCTCCTGATTTGGGGATGTGTCCTTGCCCTCGCGGACGACGCCCCCATTGAGTATTGGGTCGAACTGACCAGTACTGTCTCTGCCAACTTCTCCAACCTCGGCGATACACCCTTTGGAATTGGCCTCCAGGAAAACACCGGTATCCCGGTCAAATTCCTGCATCCGGCCTCCGGACAGGCCGCTGAGCAGTTCTCCCTGATCATTGCCGACGGCAATCTGCCGGACATCATGGAATACAACTGGGTCAGCAATTATCCAGGTGGACCTGAAAAAGCCATCAAGGACGGCGTGATCATCGCCCTCAACGATGTCATTGATCAGTATTGTCCCAACCTCAAAGCCTATTTTGAAGCCAATCCGGACATTGCCCGTGCCTGCCGGACCGACAACGGCAACTACTATTGCTTCCCATTCATTCGCGGCGATGAGGGCCTCCTCAACACCATCGGCCTCATGGCCCGCAAGGACTGGCTGGATGAACTCGGTCTCGATGTTCCTACCACCATTGACGAATGGCACACCGTTCTGACCGCCTTCAAGAATGAGAAGGGCTGCAGCGCACCGCTGACCTTTGAATACACCAACGGACAGTACCTGGGCGCAAACCCATTTGTTGCTGCATTTGATACCAATTATTCCTTCTACATCGGCAGTGACGGCACTGTACATTATGGTGCCGCAGAGGATGGCTACCGCAAATATCTTGAAACCTTCCACGACTGGTATGCCGAAGGCCTCCTTGATCCGGATATCGCTACCATGAAGAATGATCAGGTTGCCGCCAAGATGACCAACGACAATTCCGGTGCTTCCATGGGACAGTCCGGCAGCCGTCTTGGCACCTGGACGTCCGCCGCAAGAAAGACCAATGAAGCCTATCTGCTTGCTCCCTGCCCGCAGCCAACCATTGAAAAAGGCGCCTTTGCTGAATTCGGCTATATCGAAGTACCCTATTCTGGCCGCGCATCCGCTGCCATCACCACCTCCTGCAAGGACATTGCCCGCGCTGCCACGCTCCTTGACTATGCCTTTGGCGAAGCCGGACACATGTACTACAACTTCGGAACCGAAGGCGTTTCCTATGAAATCACCGATGGAAATCCGGTTTACACCGACCTGATCCTGAACAACCCGGATGGTCTGCCCATCTCCCAGGCCATGTCCGCCTATATCCGCGGCAACTACAACGGTCCCTTCGTACAGGATGTTCGCTATCTCATGCAGTACTACACCCTGCCCGAGCAGCGGGATACCGTCAGCGTCTGGGGCTCTGCATCCTCGAATGCTGCTGCGCACGTGATGCCGCCAATCACCCCAACCTCAGATGAGAGCAAGGAATTTGCCACCATCATGAACCAGGTGAACACCTACCGTGACGAGATGACGCTCAAATTCATCTTTGGCGACGAGAGCCTCGACAACTTCGACACCTATGTGGCGAACATGGAGAAAATGGGTCTTGCCCGTGCCATCGAAATTGAAAACAACGCACTCGAGCGCTATAACAACCGTTAAGACTTCCTTTCGGGGATGGTGAAAGTTCCCATCCCCGTTTTTTCATTCCAGGCTTCCATAGACTGCCAGGCAACTGCTTTGAAAAGGAACAATCGTATGAAAACAGATCTTAAAAAGAGACTACGCGCAGACTGGGTCAGGAACCGCTCCCTGTACCCGCTGGTGCTCCCGGTTCTCGCTTTCTATATTCTCTTCTGCTACCGACCCATGTACGGCGCGATCATCGCATTTCAGGACTATACACCACGATTGGGCGTTGCGGGCAGCGACTGGGTCGGCCTGTACAACTTTCAACGCTTCTTCTCTGACATCTACTTTCCAAGACTGATCCGAAACACCCTGCTTCTCTCTGCCTACGATGTGATTTTCGGATTCCCAGCCCCCATTCTGCTTGCGTTGCTGATCAACGAGGTCCGGCATAAGGCCTTTAAGAACGCAGTTCAGACCATCACCTATCTTCCGCACTTCATTTCCCTCATCGTCGTCTGCGGCATGCTGACCGATTTCAGCATGTCCACCGGCCTGTTCAACGACATCATCGTCTTCTTCGGCGGACAGCGCTCTCCACTGCTCCAGAATCCGCGCCTTTACAGAACCATCTACATTCTCTCCGGCATCTGGCAGCAGGTAGGCTGGGGCTCCATCATCTATCTGTCCGCCCTGTCCGGCGTCGACAGCCAGCTGTATGAAGCCGCCGAAATCGACGGCGCTGGCAAGTGGAAACAGTTACTCCATGTCACGCTGCCCGGCATCGCCCCGACCATCATCATCATGCTGATTCTCAAGATCGGCCGCATGATGAGCATGGGCTATGAAAAGACGATTCTTCTGTACAACTCAGCAACCTACGAGACGGCTGACATCATCTCTTCCTATATTTACCGCATCGGCCTTGGCAATCTCGACTGGAGCTATTCCACTGCCATCGGTCTGTTCAATTCCGTCATCAACCTGCTGTTACTTCTGTTTGCCAACCGGCTCTCAAGGAAATTCAGCGAAACCAGCCTATGGTAAGGAGGATCCCATGACTGCTGCAACGCTTACCAAACGCAATCAAATCAAGCGGCCCCTGAGCGAACGGATCTTTTCCGTTGTAAACGCCCTTCTCCTGCTGCTCATCTGCTTCGTCTGCCTGTATCCGGTGTGGTATGTGGCCATGGCCTCCCTCTCAGACAGCGGACTGCTGACCCAACATCAGGGCCTCCTGTTCCTGCCTCTGGGCTTCACCTTCAATGCCTATACCAAGGTCTTCAAGAACCCGATGATCGTCAGAGGCTATCTGAACACGCTGTTTATTCTGGGCGTCGGCGTATTCGTGGATATCGTCATGACCTCTTTGGGGGCCTACTTCCTTTCCCGCAAGCAGATGCTTTTCAAAAAGCCAATCATGATGATGATCATATTCACCATGTTCTTTTCGGGCGGCATGATTCCCTTTTATCTGAATCTGCGCGATTTGCACTTAACAGACAGCCTTGCAGGCCTCATTATTCCCTTTATGATCAATACCTACAATCTGGTGATCATGCGCACCTCCTTTGAATCCATTCCGGATTCCCTCGTTGAAGCCGCGCAAATCGACGGTGCCTCCCATGTCCGGATTCTGTTTTCCATCATCCTCCCGCTGTCCAAAGCCATCATTGCCGTCATGGTGCTCTACTATGGCGTCAGCATCTGGAATTCCTGGTTCTGGGCAGCAGCCATCATCAGGACCCGCGAGTTACTGCCCCTGCAGGTCATCCTGCGGGAAATTCTCCTGTCAAATGACGTGACGTCCATGAACGCAGGCGCCAGCGCATCCGATGCAGAATCCATCGCCATGTCCATCAAGTATGCCACCATTATGGTCGCGACCATTCCCATTCTCTGTGTCTATCCGTTCCTCCAGAAATACTTTACCAAAGGTGCACTGGTAGGCGCAGTCAAAGAATAATCAAATTTCAAAAAGCGGCTTTCTGCACCTTCCAAGGTGCAGAAAGCCCACTCAATATCCGCACAGTGCAATGCAAAGGAGCGCTTATGAAACAGGTTTTTGACACCCTCCGCACCCGGATGCTGGAACTGTTTAAAAGGATCGCCGACGAAAAGGAAACGATCACCATTTACGGCGTTCCGGGATACAGCGGGAAAGCACAGTTCACAAACGGCAAGGTCATCTGTGAGGCTGCATATGTGGTCTCGGAACTTTTAGATCCAGACACGCAGGCACATGGCATCACACAGCTCACAGAAATCATCCATTTCACCTCCCGCATGCTCTTTGAAACATGGGGCATTCTCTATGCGCTTGAGGGCATCTACCGCCTTGACCAGCACGGTCTTGCTGCCACAGCCATTGCAAAGGAGGATCTCTCCCACCTGAAGCAGGTTCTCGACTGGCGGACCTTTGTGGACACGGACCATGATTATGCGCTCATCCACAAGCCCACCAATTATTATGGCGTCGCCTTCGGCATTGCCCGATACCGCGAGCTTCTGGGATGGGAGCCGGTAGGATACAGCGAAATCCTGCTGGATCATCTCCTCCAGCACATTTCCCGCTATTCCGGTGAATACGGCTTTATGGACGAAACCATCGGCGGCGGACGCTTTGACCGCTACAGCATCCTGATTCCAGCGGAAATCACGGAACTGGTGGTGGCAACCAAATGGCAGGAGCCGGACCTGATCCGCCGCATGCTCTCCTGTTCGGCGCGCATCTGCCTGCGCATGGCCAATCCACAGGGCACCGGCTTCTCCTATGGCAGAAGCATCGGCGCCTATGGGGATGCCGCTGCGCTCCAGATTCTCTCCACAGCCGCTGCAGTGGGCGGTATCCTGACCGAAGAGGAAACCCTCCTCGCCCAGGGCTACTGCTGCGCCCTGGTCCGCAGCCTTGTTCATTTCTGGTATGACGAGGACATGCAGTCCATCAACATGTGGGACAAGGGCCGCAGGACGGACGCCTACCGGAACAAAAACCGGATTCTGGGTGAAAATCTCAGTCTCTCCATGCAGATCATCGGCGCTAAGGAGCAATGGGAGCGCTGTGGGCGCTCCCTTGAAGAGACCCCTGACGGTTGGCAGGCACTGCTTGTCCATCAGTCCGGATGCTTCCTGACCCGCTTTACGGATGATCCGCTGCCCAGAAGTCTCATCATCGTGAGAGATGGAAACACCATCTGGTCTCTTCCCGTGATCAGCGGCGCAGCCGAATATATTGACCGCGATCCCTATCTCCCGGTTCCCAGATCCAATTTCTATCTGGAAGCGGTTCCGGACTGTACACACGGGGCATGGCTTCCTCATGCTAAACTCCGGCACCCTCCTGATCCCCACCGGGTTCGCTGACCGGACTGAACTGCAGGAAGGCAGCGGAAGCACCTGTCAGGTCCGCATCCACCAGACGGGATTTGTAAAAGCAGGTGTGCGCCCGATTGAAACAGAAGCCCGCGCCGAAATCAATACAGTCTTTACATTTGCTCCCGGCATCATTACCCGGGAGGACACCATCAGGATTGCACCAGACCTGGTGGCGGATATTGACTGTCTGCGGCTCCAGTGCGACATTCTCGCCGGCCAGGTAGAGGCATCCGGCTATGAGCACTGTGAACACCTTGCACCTGAAGTTGTATGTCTGGACACCCCTCACGGCAGATGCCGGGAAGCGGTCCGTCATACACTCCGTTCCTTCCCATCAGACGGTGTCATCCACGTCCGGTGGACCTACCACTATTGAGTCCATACCCGTTTCCATCACTATGCACAATCAGAAGGAGCCATGCCAAATACGCGATGGTTTTGTTGTCATAAATCAGGTACTTAACAAAATTGCTTGGCGAATCAAAAGATCCAAATGTGCCTGCAGAAAAGTCCTCCATGCATCTTCAAGGCTTCCGTCTGAACGTCAAAATCACCCGGATCACAGGTGGCAGTTATGGCATCTGCTTTGCGGTTGCCGATTGCATAGACCTTTTCCGCGGCCGGTACAATCATCATGTTTAACGTCATCACCGAACTCACCGTCTGAAAATTATGGGTTCGGAGCAAAAGGCCACCATTGAAACATGCTAAAAAAGAGGCCCCACTCCCTCATGAGAGCTGAAGCCCAACCACCTACCGTTTAGCCTTTCACCCGTTAACCAACACAATTTTGCCACGAACATCCAGGATAGAAAAGTCCTGGACCGTGGATCACGGGCCTAACAATTTCCACCAGATCTGCAACAATAAAACTTGATGTTTCCCTGATCCATCAATTGTTCTTCTCTCCGTGGTAACAAGTACTTTGCTCTGAAGAAGTCTCCAAAAGAAAAAGCACCGGAAACGCCGATGCTGAAAAAACACGAAGTCTACCCGTAAAACTAAAATGATGTCCGACTACTGTCGTGCATTGTCAAAATACAGTCCAGAAAAAACATGAATCCCATCCAGAAAAATTTCTTTTGACCGATTACTAAATTCATGCTATAATACAGCCAACGGGGAAAGCCGATAGACGGTTGGACCTCAGAGTTTAGTTACAGAAAAAGTAACCGTTGTCCTAGCCAAAGGGCGGTTACTTTTTTGTATTTATGAGAGCTACCAGTAGCATAACGATGATTTCCATCATCGAAAGTACTACAATCAGAGTTTCATAAGTTCTCATAAGCATCCCTCCCATGAAAATTTCGGTTTAACCCTCAATATTCTCTCATGGGATTGGCCAG
>JAFUZM010000366.1 GCA_017476605.1 Clostridia bacterium | reverse complement strand
TCTTCAGCAGTCTCCGGACGAAGCCGTGCCGTTTTGTTGGCATAAGCGGCTGCCCGGTGATGCTCTTTACATATACCATTACGACACGTCCTTTCGTTAAACCCATACGCTTTATGCTGTAAGCCGGTGCGTATGAAACCGTTGTGTCACCTTCGTCAATGTTGAAAGAGCTTGTCACGACCGCCACACTGTTCCTACCCAGCAGAACGTTTCATGACGATCAACAGTGCCGCAGATTAGGTGATATGTCCATGGGTGTTATGACTCTCTCAACGTAGATCCCGCAGATCTTTGGCTAGTCAACTCCGGACTCGTTTTCACAAGCCCGCGTCTTCAGTCGTGGGTAATTGACTCTCAATACATCTGAAAAAGGATCTGTGTTCCATCAAACGAACAGGGTATTGCTATGGGCTCTGTCATTGATGAATCGAGATGAAACACATGGAATTCACGCTTTGTATCAGCGAATAATGTCTGAAGCCCCGGCGTGACAATGCATACATGAAAAGATTCTTCATCTGGAATGTACTCATTCCCATGATCATCAAAGATTCTGATATCATAGGCGGCTATAACACTTTCCCCGGGAATATCTGCAGATATCTGCTTTGCTTTTACCTTTGCGCCAGCGGGCAGCATGCCAGAAATCCGAATCGTAACATTGTTCAGATCCCCTTCCACCTCAGCAAACAGCTCCAAGTAGGCCATTGAAAGGCCACTGGACGCAGTGTCTGCATTGGGTGCATACGCTTCTTCTTCATGTTGATCTATGGGATACACTGATGTCCTCACCTCCCCGTCATCTACTGGGTCCTCTTCCATCCATTCCTGACTCAGGTCAGCAGGCTGAACCTGCCCTTCAGCTGGAACGCTGCCAGGGGCTTCCATGCAGATTTCTGACTTTTCTTCGTCCTGTTCTGGTATATCTGCATTGTCTTCACTGTCTGCAGAAATCAGGATGAAATATGCATCCGTTTGCATCAGTCCTGCCGTTGTTTCATCAACCTCTGGTCCCGTGAAAGTGTCTTCCATCGTGAGTGCCTGCTCTTCACCATGCGCCGTTTCTTCTTCCTGACCAACTGCATCGCGTGTGTTTCCCTGGTCTTGCTCAGCATGCAGGATGCGGTGAACTGTATTCTGTATGCCATTGCCAAAAGAAATCACAGAGAGCTCCTGTAATTTGAATGAGACTTGAAGACGCAGAACGATGGAAGCTGCCTGCTCGATCGCCTCTGAGGTGCAGATCATCAATCTACGGCCCTGGTCAATAGTAAAGGGGAATCTTCCAGCATCGGACTCAGCGAACCCATCGCAAAACAAACCATCGGATTGTTTCTGTGGAAGAATTCCGTCAGGAACCTGGTACTCCAGAAATTCTGGTGAGAACGTCAGTTTTTCATCGGCTTGAAATACGAATTCGAGTACAACCGTTTCATTTTCATCAAGATACCAGTCTCTGCCCTGAACCTTGATCCCTGTTACGGATACACTTTTCAGCAGTTTTGAAAGAAGATGGGTGGTTTCCCTTTCCGGAGTTTCTTCTACATATGATTCGGATTGAATGATGTCGGGGTTCTCATTGAACAGATCACTTGTTTCACTCGCCTTATCAACTGTCCCCTGTTCAGTATTCGTGTCGCCTGATTCTGTATCATAAATGTCAAATTCTGGCACAGCATCGCATGCATTTTAGTAAAGTCTGCCAGAATCTTCTGAATGGCAATTGTCTGTATCCTCGTTGTCATCCGTTGGATCCGGAGGCACTTTGTCTTGAGGAACATCCCTGGAGGCATCTGCATCGGTCTGGTCGCAGGTATTCGTTTCAGGAAGGTTTGTGACTCCCTCTTCTTCATCATGAGGCGTAAGAAGATCCTGCTGCAGCGTGTTTTCCTGGAGAGGCACTGGCATCGATTCATCACTGCAGGACACCGGGGTATCGGGACCAGACGTCTGGGAAGTCTCTTCTTCATTTTGAACCACAGTTTCTGCAGGAGTCGGGTCAGAAATGGATTCATCAGGGTTTTCAGCACAGGAACCCAATGGAACCTCTGCGGAGCTTTCATTTTCAAAAGCAGCTGCGTCCGTGATATTCTGCTCTTCACCTGTGGGCATTTCCTCAGCTGCCGCCCAGCTTGGGATTGCTGTGCAGAAAACCAGGAGGAGGAAAAGGCAAATCATCTTCTTCATGCTCTGATCTTTGGTCCGTTTTTTCCTGGAGCGTTCAGCCACTGGAAAAAACAGAAAATCGACAGTTATGGCAGCGGACATCAAACCGAGCATCACAGGTGTTCTCTTGTCAACCAGGGTCAGCGGATCCCTGAGGTTTTCTGTTGCGATGAAATAGCAGGTAGCAGCTGCAAACACCAGTGCTTCAAGCAGAATACCGATCACTCTGCAACGTTTCCCTATGGCGTTTTCGCCGGTCCCGGATCGTTGCAGGGTATATTTTCCTCTGCATTTTCGCCCAGGAAGCAGCAGGTAGAAAATGGAAAGCACGGACAGCAGATTGATCAGCGCAAATCTCGCGCGATTGATGGTGTGCCCAACGGCTTTTCGTGTGACAGGAGCTTCTTCTTTCAAAGGTGCTTCCGTTTCTTTGGATCCCTCTCCCACGTGCTTTTCATAAAGTCTTGCAAAGAGTACTGTTCTGCCATATGTTGCAGCTGCAGAGCAGGTAGAAAGAGCCAGAATCGGGCCAGAATGCATCATCTCCAATGCATCAGAAGCTTCTGCGTGGTCATGAATATAGGCTTCCAGGGCACTGAGACTTTCCGGATCCCGATGTCCGACGGTATATACCATGCTCTCGTATGCATTCGTCTGTATGCAGGCAAAAAAAGCCAATTCATAGGCATCGTTCACTGTCGTCAGCACTCCTTTCCTGTGCTTTTGAAAGAATTCAGGATCCAGGTATTTGGGAACATCTCCAAACATGCCACCGCTGGCCATGTTATGCCCGTAAATCATGATATAGTTTTCACTGAATGATGGCAGATTATAGGAGGAAAGATAAATGGATCCGTTCATGTCCGCATGACCATAAACGTCCATATAGGCATACTGAAGATCATCTTTACCGTGCAGGACCGGATAATTGATATGCGTGCCCTCAATCTCAAGCCAGGCCACAACATCAGGATTGATGTCCATCAATGCCTGAAAACCGGCTGCTTCCTCAGCTTTGGGTCCCGGTTTGTACTGCATTAAATCCCAGGAAGTGAAGGCTGTACTGTTCAGATAGAAAGTGTCGTACAATACATATCCGGAATACAGAAACAGGATCAGGGTAAAACAGGCAGCGACCGCTGACAGCATTTTCTGACCTGCTTTTGCAGCATAGCCAAGCATGTGCAGAAGCACCGGCAGTCCCTCTCTTTCATATATGATTTCTCCTGATCACCGTGATCACAATCCCAAGGATTTCGCTGCGTTTAACGGGTCCAAAATAACGGCTGTCTTCAGCCCCTTCCCGTTTATCTCCGAGAATAAAGAACTCATCATGGGCAAGCTCCACAGGATACTGGACAAACCCTTCATAAATCGGTGTGGCATAAAAAATATCACTTTCCAGAATGCGGTTTCCGTTAATCCGCACCTGTTCCTCCTCTGTGACTTCGCATCGGTCCTGTGGGCAGGCAACGATTCTGCCGACATAGTTCGTTTCATTTTTCGTGAACACCACAACTTCATGTTCCCGTAAGGCTGTCGGCAGCCTGTAATACAGAAGCATGTCCCCCTGGTCGATACGCGGATACATATCTCCATTCGGCGCAACAGCCAATCCAATCACAAAGGAAAACATCACATAAACCATCGAAAACATCAGCAAAGCGTATAGGAAAAAACGCCGAACTTCCCGAATGTCTCTGCTTTTCTGACTCTTTTTTCTGGCGGTATCTGCGCTGGTCATGATTTCGATTGAAGCCTCCTATCCTGAAAAAATGCGCAAAGAAAAATTTCCCAAAAGAACAACGCAGCCGCGGAACAGCGGACTACACAGTTTCCAGGAAATTCGGCACAATTTCTCGGTGTGTGCTGCAGTTTCAGCGCTATCTCTATTCAACGCTGACAAAGCTCTATGTTCCGAACAGAACAAGACATGAAATACAGTCTGTCTGTCCAAAACACTCAGCTTACCGGTATTCATCTCCAGATCAGGGGAAACGAGCAGCATTTAGGACCGGTAGAACAGGTGTTGAAACAAAACACTTCATCCAATCAGCCTAAAGGATTGTGCGCTTGTTTCAGTGAACAAACAATATCATATACGGCCCATATATTCAAGGGCAGAATCGTTATTTTTCGCGTTTTGCTACATTTTCGTAAGCTTCTTACAAATGATCCTTCAGGATGCTGATCAATTCAAATGAAACGCTGTATAAAGTTGCTAAATTATGAACATGCCTCGGTCTTGTTCGCACACTCATTGTGTAGTTTTGGACCGCAGGAAGCGTTCCGAAAGTGTTTTTCCCTTTTGGTCTATACTTTCTTTCGAGAATCGTCTATACTTTCTCTGTGTTTTTTAATTGAAAGCCGGATATCCAAAAAGGAATTAATTGATATGAATAAAACAGCAATTGTAACAGGTGGAAGCGGTGGAATTGGACAGGCGATCACGCTTCATCTACTCAGAGCAGGTTTTCAGGTCATCGCACTGTATTACACTCACGAAGATGCCATGCTGCAGCTGAGCAAAGAAGCCCTGGAAAAGAATCTCGGTCATGTCCATGCCATGCAGTGTAATCTAGCAGACCCCCTTTCTGTTTCCAGTACCTTTTCTGAGATTCACCGTCTGTATCACCATGTGGATCTCCTGGTATGCGCACAGGGAGTCGCCAGTATTCGTTTGTTCACTGAAACAGATGAAGAGGAATGGAATCGAATCATCAATATCAATCTGACGGGAACCTACAGAGCTGTACATGCTGTGCTGCCTGAAATGATTTCCAGAAAAAGTGGTAATATTATTACAATTTCCAGCATGTGGGGCGAAGTCGGTGCCAGCTGTGAAGCTGCCTATTCGGCATCCAAAGCTGGAATTATAGGCCTTACAAAAGCGCTGGCAAAAGAATTGGGGCCATCGGGGATTCGTGTCAATTGCGTCTCTCCCGGTGTCATTGACACAAGTATGAATCAGGACCTTTCAGCCGAAACGATTCAAAGCCTGAGCGACGAAACGCCTCTTGAACGGATCGGAACCGCTGACGATGTGGCTGAAGCGGTTGAATTCCTTGCTTCTCCCAAGTCCTCTTTTATCACCGGCCAGATTCTCGGCGTATCCGGAGGATTTATCGTCTGACGGATGGAATCCAAACTCATTCTGATTCGTTGAATGTATGTACACGGCCGGGATAAGAAAGGATGGTACTATGACGAAACGAAAAATCTCTGCATTCTGGATTCTGATTTGTATACTGTTTTCATTCCAGACTGTTTTAGCAGAAGATCCGGGTACCCTGCTCAGTGATCTGGACCTTCAATATCAGGAGCAGCTCTTTGAGCAGACACGTCCGCTGCTCGAATTATCTGTCGCAGCATCCATGCACAGCGGTGAAACTGCATTTGAATTCGATCCTGGAAATGACATGCCAGAATCCTTTGCTGCTGCTCTGGATCATTTTTCTGGATTGTACGGATTCAATGAAACCAGTCAAATGCACGAATGGCTTCAATCCAACTATGCCCTATCCGTACCTCAGAATATCACCGAAAAAAGCTTTCCTGAAGTATCCTATACCGGGCTGTTTCTTCTTGAACTGACGCCAAGCCCTGATCATTCACAATTTGCAGTAACAGCAGAAATCTATATGGCGCCAAAGCCATATGAAGCATTAACCGATGCAGACTGGGATCATTTTGTCTGGGCTGATATGATGGCGACCATCACACTCCAGCATGATGATTCAGCTTCGCTGGGATGGAAAGTGACTTCTCTGCATTACAGCACAGCCTATTTTTCGGATGACACGGACGAACCGCAGATGTCTGATGTACCACTTCTTGAAAACTATTACAGCGAAAAATATGGATGCTCCATTGCCTATCCGGCGGTTTTTGATGAATAAGACATGATATCCGATCATGAAGGCGTGCAATCAAAGCTGGCAGACGGTTCGGCCTCATTGGAAATCCGGTTTGAACCATCCAGCGAAACATCTGCGGAAGCGGCACTGCACTCTGTACTGGCAGCACATCCTGAGGTGACCATGCTCTCAACTGAATTCAGCAATGTCATCTGTCTTGAATATGAAGACAGTGAGATGCGCACCCGCTGGTTCTGCATGCAGGAGAATCAGACGATGATCACAGTATCACTCTCATGGAAACCGGACATTCACGAAGATTTCTCAGATTTGGCAGATGAGATCATGCAAAGTCTGATTTCAGAAGAAAACACGCAGGGCTGATGCCACATTGCGTTATTGGAGGGAATACGAAATGAAAAGGCTGACTGCAGTTTTACTGGTCCTTCTGCTGCTGTTTTCTTCAGCGGTTGCAGAGGGCATCACGGCTCACATTGTCGGTGGCTGGCTTCGCCTGCGTGATGCACCTTCCTACGACAGCAACACCATCGCAAGCTATTTTACGGGGACGAAGGTCACGATACTCAGCACTTCGAACGGCTGGAGCTATGTACGGATGTCGGATGGTGCTACCGGTTATATGAACGCAAGCTATCTTTCTACCGGATCATCGACTCCAAGCACACCGTCCGGTTCTTCCATCTACGCAACCGCCTATGTCACCAGTTCCAATGGCGGACGGGTGGCTCTGCGCGCCGGTGCGGGAAAAAGCTATGCTGTCATCACATACTGCAATGTCGGGACTCAGATTACCGTGCTCAACGCTGGTTCAACCTGGGACCGTATTCAGGTCGGATCCACGATTGGATATATGATGGCCAAGTATATCACGTTCAGTCCGGTTACACCCGACGGCGGAGGGACGCCGACCCATACCACAGCCTATGTCACAAGCAGCAATGGTAAGAATGTGAATATGCGAAGTGGTCCCAGCACTTCATACGGCGTTCTCGCATCCTACCCCGTGGGAACCAAAGTGACCGTTCTGACCGTAGGCTCGACGTGGAATTATATCCAGGCCGGCAGCTTAAAAGGCTATATGATGCGGAAGTATTTAACCGCCACTGCCCCTGGCCCGGCCCCTGGTCCATCCGGTTCTGCAGCCTATGTCACGAGTGCCAATGGAAAAGCTGTCCGCCTCAGATCTGGTCCTGGAACCGGCTACAGCGTCGTTGGCCTGTACCCGATTAATACCCCGGCAACCATTCTTGAAAAAGGGGCGTACTGGTCCAGGATCCAGATTCAATCCCAGGTCGGATACATGATGACCAAATTCCTGGCCTCCTATCCAACCCCTGAACCCCCGTCCCCGATTGTAAACTATACTGCTTACGTATACAGCACAAACGGCAAGGGTGTGTATCTCCGCTCGGGTCCTTCCACATCGGATCCCGCGATCGCACTTTACCCGGTCGGAACAGAAGTCAAGGTCCTCAAAACAAACGGTACGTGGGACTATATCATGGTCGGCACCAGAACCGGCTATATGATGCATAAGTTCCTGACTACATCCTATGTGAGCAATGTCATTACTTCTGTATCCATTGGCAATCTGACACCCAAAGCCGGCGAAACTCTTGTGGCCTCGATAGTTCCTGGTGGTGCCACCGCAAGCTATACCTGGATTAATGATCTTGGTGTCGTTCTCTCCACAGAATCCTATTACGTCACACAGAACTCAGATATTGGGCGCAAGATTCGGGTCCGTGTTGTGGGAACCGGTTTGTATACTGGCTCTGCGACAAGCAATTTCACGGAGGCAGTTTCAGGCTCCAGCACGGTCAATAAGGTCACGGGATGCACGATCAATAATATGAACCCGCGTGTCAATGATATTCTGAAGGCCTCCGCTGTACCCAGTGATGCCACAGTCTCCTTTATCTGGTACCGTGATGGAAATGTCAGTGTCGGGACAGGCGCTACCTATACAGTCACCGCCGCCGATACGGGATTCTCTCTGTATGCCGTTGCAATCGGCTACAATAGCTGGACCGGCAGTGCGCAGAGCTCCAAAACCGCAGCCGTCCTCCCCGTCTCAGACGTTCCGCTGACAGGTACAGTGACACTTCCCAACAGCGCAGTGGTCGGAAATGAACTGACACCTTCTCTTTCTCTGAATTCCTATGCAATCACCTATCAGTGGTATCAGAATGGTGTGCTGGTCGGGACAAACAGTAAGCTGTATATTACCAGTGATATGGCAGGCGATGACATTCGACTGGTTGTCACTGCTGTTACAGGCAGCGGATATACAGGCAGTGTCTCGAGTTCATACTGCCTGATTCAATCGGGCATCCATGGGATGCATCTTGTCCCCAAATCCGCTGTATGAGAAGCAACATCCGTTTGAGTTAAAATCCTTAATGCTAGTAAAAAAGCCAGCCTGCAGTGA
>JAFUZM010000365.1 GCA_017476605.1 Clostridia bacterium | reverse complement strand
GCAGAGGGGCACCGCTTAAAGATCTCATAGGCAAAGCTTTTGTACAGGCTGATCCCTGAGGGCTCAATGGACATCCGAATCCCGATATTGGCCTCACGGAGACGCTTTGCTTCTGCCCGCGTGATCATCGTGGGCACGATTGCAAAGATCTCAAATCGTCCCTTTGCCTGCTGGAGCAGATATCGCTCATATCCGCTCACCCGATGTCCCACAACGAAGCAGACACGATCCGGGTCTGCCCGCTGCAGCAGTGCATCAATAAACGCCTTCCCGTTTTCCCGCATCACGGTCCTGTGCTGGCTGTTGTTGAAGCTTCCGCCTGCCAGTATGATGGGAAACTTGCCCTCCGGAAGCGGACGAATCCTCTCTGCGAGCGCAGAGGCAGATTCTACACTTGCCTCCAGAATGGACAGCTCCAGCTCCGGGGGCTCTGTCTCTGCAATCCGTCCAACAAGCCACGCTTCTATGTCTGTGTTTTCCGGGAGTTCTGCCCACTTTTGTTCAAAGGCGGCCCGTCCAGATTTCTGCCATCTGCGATCCGTTTTTCGCATCAGGA
Organism: Clostridia bacterium; assembly: GCA_017476605.1. Taxonomy (GTDB): domain Bacteria; phylum Bacillota; class Clostridia; order Christensenellales; family Aristaeellaceae; genus Ventricola. Next base: position 12,483 of record JAFUZM010000365.1, on the reverse strand, counting down.
CAAGTTCTTCATGGGTAAGCCCCAGGAACTTTTCCAGTGCCAGCTCTTCATCAATGGAATTGGTTCCATAAAGTCCTCCGCCATCGGTCCCCTGAACGCATCCGATTCCCTCCCTCAGGTACATCTTAAGCGGATGATGAGAGAGATCGCTCAGATTGTTGAGGCGCACGTTTGAGGTGATCTGAAATTCCAGCGTCACATCGTGTTCCCTCAGAAGAGCCAGAAGACGCTTCCCTTTCGGTGAACGCAGATTCGAGGTGTACAATCCGTGGCCGATCCGAAGCAGCGGCATTTTCTGTCCCGGCTCAAGCGCTGCAAGTACGCAGGAAACGCTGTTGCTCACATTGTCCCTCAGGCTGTCATTTTCACCGGCATGGATCCGAATGACGAAGGAAGGATCCATGCCTGCAATCTTCACAAGTTCCTTTATGACCGGCTTCAGTTCCAGAATATCATTGATTTCCTCGCCAAGTATGTCTGCACCGGCGACATACGGATCCTCCCGAATGGCGCTCAGAATCCGCAGATTTTCCGAGAGGTAATCCGCTTTGGGAACGCGATCCCGAACGATGGTCAGGGGAATGCGGCGAATACCCGCCAGGAAACGGATGATAACACCCGTTTCCTTTTCTATACTCGGTAAAACCTGATGGGCCTCACTCAGCATCCGCACCCCTTCTACTGGTTTTACAAGGGTTGTGTCCGAGATTTCCACATAGGAAATGCCACACGCCTGATAGGACCGTGCCGTCCATAACAGCTTGTCCTGGAACAGCGTATTCCAACGATACGCCTCACTCTCATGATCCATTTGCATGCGCAGGACTGTAGCGGCAACCGCCGGATTCGGAATCCCGGATGGATCACCATTCACTCTTTCCCCATAGGCCACACCCTTGGTAAACACATACCGGTACAGATAGACCTTTTCAAGATTTGCAAATACCGCCTGCCCGTCCTTTGGAACCGCAAGTGAATTGCGGATTTTTTCTATGTTTTCCGCCGCTGCCTCAGGGTTATTCAGGATCAGGTCGGCAAAGTTGATGTACGTATTGTCATCAATCCGACGATCAAGGTATTTCCCCTCAAGCCCCGAATTCGCAAATGCCTGCTCCGCCTTTTTACGGCGTGCCATCACGTCTCTCCACTGATCATCCGTAAGGCACAGGCGGAGCTTTTTGACGTAATAGAGCGGATAGCGGATCTGATGATGGATGCCAAGGGCAATCAGCACATCCGGTGAAAGATTGCCGTTCATATGCGTATGCAGGTCCGTTTCAAACTTGCATTCCCTTCGGATGTACGTCTTGACAATGGTCTTCTCAATCCCCAGATGGTATTCCTTGGTCTGGCTCATCAGCGTTTTGGAGATTGCCGGAATGGATGCCTTCATCTCCACACGTCCATCCGGGAAAATATTGGCGACCTTCGTATTCCCCAGTCTGAAAATATACACCATCTCATTCTGCCCGTCGACATAACAGGGGATATCGCCGCAAATGATATACAGGCCATGTTCATCCCGGGAAAGCGGCAGCTCACAGAGCTTGGCAAGATTTGAGATGAGGTTCCCCGTATGATGGTTTGGGGTCCGCATGCAATAGGTCATGTCCGTTCCTGCGAGGAACACATCAACCACCATATCCTTTTCCCGGTCCAGATAAAAGGTTGTCAGTTTCATGATCAATCTCCTCCTACTGGTTCATTTTGTATGGCTGGACATTTCTGCTTGCTGATTTGTCACCTGTCTGCGTTTTGACATTCCACACAGCAGGGACTTGCCAGGATTTCAGATAAGCGCGTCCACATAATCCGGGACATAGGCATGAATGATATGAATCAGGGATGCAAAATCATCTGAAAGAAGCTGGCCAGGCTGGCATACAACCTCAAAGCGGCCACATGGAAGTGCCGTATAGCGGCCCGTTTCGCAAAAGCCATTTCTCAGATAAAACGCTTTGCGTCTCTCTCTCAGTTCGGTTTCCGGGCGACCCGGAAGAAGCTCTTCAAAGTCAAGGATCACCTGCCGTCCATGAAAATGCTCACAGATTGCAGCAAGCGCACGGGATCCAACGCCATGATTTCGTCTATCCCTTTCAATGGCAAAGAAGAACAGATAGACTACCTGTGCCCCCGTGACAGCAAACCCAAAGCCTACAGGCAGATTCTCAGCTGAATCCGATTTTCCCTCATAGAGCCCAAGGATTTCTCCGTTCCCATCCCGGACAAAGGCAAGCATTGTGGGAACGGAGACACGCTCACTGTCCGGAAAGGCCTCGTTGTTTATTTCCTCAATCCGTGCAAGATGCGGATTCCCCGCCGTCAACTTCGCAATTCTCATTTCGTCTGGTTTCCTCTCATTGTCCATTTACGTCTTTATGCTGTTAAGAAAAAGGCTTCGCCGGGGAAACCGGGAAGCCGGAGGCTATGCTTTGGCAAAGAAACGGTCCAAAAGGTGAAAGGTCATGGGATACACGCCAAACATCAGGAAAGAGATGATGGCATAACGGCAAAAGCGTACTAAAAATGCGGCCATGGTCGCGCTGTCCAGGAATTCGCTTGAAAACGGAAGCTTCAATACGGTGTTGAACACAATATAGACCGCAAAACCGCAGACAATCCGGATCACAATGCGAATGGGATTTCGAGTATTTTCAAACCGCACAAAACGCTGTTCAAAAAACGTCGCAATCATGACACCTACCAGCATCCCGATACCGGTAAAGTAGTCCCCGCTTTTGCAATAGAAAAAGCCCGGAACGGTTGTCAGAAGAAGCACGCCGAAAAACACCCGTTCATCCTTAATCTTTTTCCGAAGGAACGGAACCAGGAAAAGCGCAACAATACCATTGAGATATCCAACCAGTACATCCGTCGGATAGTGTGCACCTACTGTAAACCTTGAAATGCCCACAAGCAGCGGAATCACAATGGCAATGACCGTAAGAATCCGATCCCTGCTATATCTGGCCACGGATCCGAGCGCGGCTGTGCTTGCTGTCGCATGCCCGCTGGGGAAAGAATATCCCTGGGCAGCAATGTCCATGGGATCTGCCGAGGGCTCCACAACTCTCAGAATCTTAATCTGCTCATGAGCCATGTACGGCCGAAGACGAAGAGCGATATTTTTGATCATGGGATTCCATGTAATTGCCGTGAGGGTATTGAGTGCAACGTACTTTCCGAATTCCTTGTTCCATCCCCAGTACAAAAAGCCGATAAGGGCGATGAGAAACACGTTTTCGCCAAAGAATGAAAACGTGGAAATGACTGAGATCGCGCCTGCGCTCAGATGCGCCTGCATCCACTCAATCAGCGCAACCTCCCATGGAAAATCAAAAATATGTCCGGTCATAGGTTCTGTCTCCTTTGTACATTTATTTCGTTCGCTTAACCTCACTGGATTCCCGGGATATCCGAAGATCCGGTAGCCTCGAAGATTCCATGATCACATCATCGCAGGAAAGATGGAATATTGGGCTATATTACTGTCATTTTGTTTGTGCCTTGCCATCGGATCATCTCAAAGGATGGATTCGGGCTGCAGGTATTCGTTCGGAAACTCTTGATCGAACCCAGTATACTTCTGTCTCAGGTTCTTTTGAGGCTCGGTCATGGTCAGGTCCTTTGCATCTGCAAGCAACTTTACAACTGCCAAAACCGCGAGTACTCAGACAATGACGCAGTTACGGCCACTGTTTTTCCCGATGTAGAGCTTTTCATCCGCCTCTTCAATGATCTTGTCCAGGCTGGAATGGAAATCATTTTCCTGAACGCCTGCCGTAATCGTAATGCCGAACCTGGCTTCCTCGAATTCGAGCTTCAGTTCCCGCACGTCAATCGAGATGTTGCGCATAAGCAACCCGGCGTCATCCAGATTCATTCTCGGGAAAAAGAAGCAGAACTCCTCTCCGCCCCATCGGCAGACCAGATAGTTCTCCGCCCGCTTCATAAAGCATTCTGCAATGGTTTTGAGTGTATAATCCCCGCAGTTGTGCCCATAGGTATCGTTGACCCGCTTGAACAGATCAATGTCCGCGATGGCAATACAGTACTGCTCTTTTGGGTTTTCGAGGATGAATTGCTGCATCTCAACAATCATGGATCTGCGGTTCGGCAGTCCGGTCAGAACATCCGTTTCCGCCTCCTTATGCAGCTCCTCATTTGCAATGAGCAGCTTCCGTTCTGCCTGCTGAATATTGGTGCTGAGAATAATGCAGGATCCGGCAATGGAGAAAAACAGGACGATGCTGTTAATCGTCTGAAACATCACATTAAATCCCGAACTGAGAGGAAGGACGGGCGCATTTTGAAGCGTGTATGCGTAAAACAGCATCCTGACAATGATCAGCAAAAAGAAATAGATCACTTTCATTGCAGGAGAAATATAGATGGCAAAGAAATTAAGCAGCACAACGCATAAAAGAAAATGCTGCCCTCCGCTCCCCCATCCAAAGGTCCAGATATACCACCCCGTCCATGCAATCGTCACAACGGTATGGAGTAAAAGGTTGACCTTCATGGTCATTCGTCCGGCATAAAAGATTTTTACGTTTAAAATCAGAAAAAGAACCACCGGCAAGAGATGGATGTGATGAAAAAAAACAAAGCTCAGAAGAAGAATGAGGAACATATCAAGGCCCAGAAACTGGTTGTTTAGCGCCAGTGTCTTGGCATAATACTCAGGCATCTCCCGTTCCTTATCGGGACTTTTCTGATGGAAAAAATCCTTCAGAATCTGTATCGGTGCTTCCCCAAATTTCATGTTCATATTCTCCGCGTTAACCGTTTATCGTCATCGTGGGACGTTTTTGCGTCCTCCGGTCCTGTTTTCCCTGTCCTCAGTAAAGCTGTCATGTCCTGTGGCGTGCAAGCACACGAATCAGTGCCTCCACATCCTCCATCCGGGTTGCCCAGCTTGTGGCAATGCGCATGATTACATGCCCTTCCTCTTTTTCCCAGAAGCTGAGATCGACCTCCTGCTCCAGCGCCGCTGCCTGTGCATCGGTGAAACGGACAAAGATCTGATTGGTCGGGGAATGAATGGAGAGCTCATATCCATATGCAGTAAGTGCTTCGCGAATCCGGTCTGCCGCTTTCTGCGCCTGATTTCCGATTTCAAAATACAGTCCATCTGTAAACAGGGTATCAAACTGAATACCCGCAATCCGGCCCTTGGCAAGAAGCGCGCCATGCTGTTTTACGATGGAGAAAAAATGCGGAACCGTTTCCTTCCCCGGGAACACTACCGCCTCTCCAAACAGCGCACCGCACTTTGTCCCGCCAATGTAAAAGGCATCCACAAGCCGGGCAAGCTCCGAAAGCGTAACGTCATTTTCCGGGCAGGCCAGTGCATAGGCAAGGCGTGCCCCATCCACATACAGTTTGAGACCGGATTCATGGCATACCGATGATATGGCCTCAAGCTCCGAGAGAGAATACAGCGTTCCAAATTCCGTCGGCTGGGAAAGATACACCATTCCGGGCATGACAACATGATCATGGTTGGCATCTGCCCGATAGCTTTCCGTATAGTCTGCGATCTGCTTCGCCGTGATTTTTCCATTGATATTTGGCAGTGCAAGAACCTTATGTCCGTTTAACTCAATTGCCCCGGCTTCATGGGAATTGATGTGCCCGGTATCTGCCGCCACCACTCCCTGATAGGAGGCAAGCATGGCATCTATTACGGTTGCATTTGCCTGCGTTCCACCTACAAGAAAGTGGATTTCCGCCTCCGGTGCATGACAGATAGCACGGATTTTTTCCCTTGCGGATTCAGAAAACGCATCCAGTCCATATCCCGCTGACTTGACCATATTCGTTTCCATCAGGCGTTCAAGGATTCTGGGATGCGCGCCCTCCAGATAGTCGGAGGCAAAGGACAGCTTTTCCGTGCTCATGATTGTCTTCTTCCTTTCGGGGACTATCCTGCATGTTCCTTCATGCAGTTCATCTGTTATTCATCAATAATACCAAATTTAAAGCGCTTTGCATAGTATAAAGCAAAAAATAAACCCGAGAAAGTCAAAAAAGCGGTTTTCTGCCCATACTGGCTGAAATGCTTCCCGGTTCATACAACAATCCCATCCAAATGGTCCGCTTCATGCTGGATGACTTCCGCCACAAGCTTTACAAACTCTGCCCTCCGCTTCACAAAGCTTGTATCCCGGAATTCGACCTCTATGGTCTCATATCGAGTCACTGTGGTTTCCGTCTCGCCCAGAGAAAGACATTTTTCCGTCGTCGTATACGGCTTTTCCTTTTTCACAATCACCGGGTTGTACATGATAAGCTCAAGGGGATGCAGGGACAGCGCGATAATCCGCTTTCTGATCCCGATGGAATTTGCCGCAAGTCCGACACAGCAGTCACTATAATGTCGTACCGTGTCCAGAAGGTCTTTCCCAATGGGCAAATCCTCTTTTGTCGCTTCCTCTGATTTTAGCGAAAGAAAGAGGCGATCCTTAACAATCGGTCTAACCATTTGTTTTCTCCTTCCTGGTTTTCCAATTCTTCAGTACGGCCGGAAATGCCGAAATCTAACCCCAATTTCCAGCATATTCAGCCATTTTCCTTCATTTCCTTTAGAAATGGCTGAATTAACGGGAACGGAATAGCGGAAAAGGATGCTTTTGCCAATAGAACTGCCTTTGATTCCGCCATTTTGTGACTATCGAAAGTCATCTATTTCACTCATGGCAGGATTTTATTCAGCCAAAATCGATAAAAATTGCGAGAAATGGCTGAATAAACAGAAAATTGAAGCATCTGCAAGCAATGGACCGTTGTTTGAATAATCAATGTCCGCATCCGATTTTTACTAGGATGCGGGCATTGATTATGTCAAAAATGCTTGCTATGCAACCTCGACTCCGGCAAACTGAGCATTATACAGTGATGTATAGAATCCGTTTTTGGCCATTAACTCTGCGTGATTTCCCTGCTCAATGATCCGCCCGTCGCGCATCACCAGAATCTGATCCGCATTGTGGATGGTGGACAGGCGATGTGCTACGATGAAACTCGTTCTGCCCTGCATCAGGGTATCAAAGGCTTCCTGAATCTGCAGTTCGGTTCTGGTGTCAATGCTTGAGGTTGCCTCATCAAGAATCAGCATTGGCGGATGACAGAGCATGATCCTCGTAATGCAAAGAAGCTGTTTTTGTCCCTGACTGAGGCTGTCATCCCGGATTTTTGTATCCAGCCCCTCCGGCATGCGGCGGATGAATTCCCAGCTGTGAGCATCCTTGGCTGCCTGGATGATTTCCTCCTCCGTCGCCTCTGGCCGGCCAAAGGCAATGTTTTCGCGAACCGTTCCCTCGCGAAGCCAGGTTTCCTGGAGCACCATGCCATACCGTTCGCGAAGTGAATGTCTCGTGACCTCACGGATATCCTGTCCGTCTACGCAGATTCTGCCCTGATTGACATCATAAAAGCGCATCAGCAGGTTGATAAACGTGGTTTTCCCGCAGCCTGTCGGTCCAACAATCGCTGTTTTCTGTCCGGGCTTTGCTTCAAAGTTGAAGTGCTCAATGAGGGGTTTATCCTTTGTATAGGAAAAGCAGACATCCTCAATGTGAATCCGACCATCCGAAAAGGCAAGGCAGCTGTCTACCTCCACCGGCTCGGGCTCCGCTTCAATCAACTCAAACACGCGTCCTGCACAGGCCAGAGCATTCTGCAGTTCGGTGATCACCGAGCTGATGTCGTTGAAGGGCTTCATGTACTGATTGGCATAGGAAAGCAGCACGGTGAGACCGCCGACGCTCAGATTCCCCTTAAGAATGGTAAACGCACCGCTCAGAGCCACGACGGCATAAATGACATTGTTGACTGCACGGGTCGACGGATTGGTGAGCGAGCTGAAAAAGACCGCGCTTTGGGAATAGCCCCTCAGCTCCTCGTTGATCGCTCCAAACCGCTCCGACACCTTCTTCTCACAGCCAAAGGCCTTAACCACCTTTTCGTTCCCGATGATTTCATTGATGAGCGCTGTCTGGCGTCCCCGCGTCTCCGTCTGTTTTTTAAACATCTGGTAGGACCGTGAGGAAATAAAGCGCGCAACCAGGAAGCTTATGGGCGTCAGAACCAGCACGAGAAGCGTGATCCGGACGTTTTTGGACAGCATGAAGATCAGGGTAAAGAGGATCGTAACGATGCCTGTAAACAGCTGCGTAAAGCCGAGCAGAAGGCCATCTGCCAGCTGATCCGTATCTGCAATGATTCTCTGGACCACATCCCCTGTGCTGTGCGTATCCAGATAGGAAAGCGGAAGCATCTGGATTTTCCGGATCGCTTTCCCGCGGATGTCCCGAACCGTCCGATAGGTCAGGCGATTGTTGAGAAGATTCATGAGCCAGGTCATGGCCGAGGAAAGCACAATCAGGATAAGAATGCCAAGCAGGCTTGAGCGGATTCCCGCAAAGTCCACCTGTCCCGCGCCAATGACCCCGTCAATCGCATGACCAAAGAGAACGGGAACATAGAGCTGCATGACTGTCGATATTGCTGCCAGACAGATGCTGGCCAAAAGAAGAAGCTTATAGCTGCCAATGACGGCAAGGACCTTGCGAAGGACACTCATCCCGCCATCGGCTTTATTTGCCAGTTTCACGCCTGTCCCTCCTCTCTGCCTGTTGGCCGCTCCTCTGGATACTGAGAATAGTAGATCTCCTGATATACCCGACAGCTTTGAAGCAGCTCTTCATGCCGTCCCTTGCCCACAAGATGTCCATCCTCAAGAACCAGAATGGTATCCGCTGTGCGCACGCTCGCCGTGCGTTGCGAAACGATGAATACCGTAAGACGCTCTCCAAGCGTGCGAATCGCTCTTCTCAGCTTCAGATCCGTTGCAAAGTCGAGGGCACTGGCCGAATCATCCAGAATCAGAATCTCCGGACCCCGCACCAGGGCACGGGCAATACACAGGCGCTGCCGCTGACCGCCGGAGAAATTGCGCCCGCCCTGCTCCACCGGTGCATCCAGCTGTCCTTCCTTGCCCATGACAACCTCGCGTGCCTGAGCAAGATCCAGGGCGGCAAAGATTTCCTCATCCGTAGCCGCATCATTGCCCCACCGCATGTTGTCCCGAATGGTTCCCTCAAAGAGAACCGCCTGCTGTGGAACAATTCCGATGTGCCGGATCAGGTCACCCTGCGCATAGGACCTCACATCCTGCCCAAGTACCGTGACCGTTCCCGCGGTCGCATCATAAAAGCGGGGAATCAGATTAACCAGCGTGCTCTTTCCGCAACCGGTGCCGCCGATAATCCCAATGGTTTCACCGCGTTTTGCCTGGAACGTGATGTGCGATATGGCCTCAGCCCCGGATCCGGCATAGGAAAAGGAGACATCCTCAAAGGCAACCGCATCCGCACCCGGGATCGGTGACTTGCCGGATTCCGGATAGGTGAGGCCTGGCGTGACGTCAAAGATTGCTGAGATACGGTTGGCACACGCCATGGATTTATTGAGCGTGATGATCAGGGAGGCAAGCTTGATCAGCTCGACGATGATCTGGGCCATGTAGTTGTAAAGAGCCACCACATCGCCCTGCATCAGGTCACCCATGTTGACCCGCATGGCGCCACGCGAAATGAGCAGAATTGTTGCCAGATTGACAATCAGGTAGGTCCCGGGATTCATGAGTGCAGAGAGCCGTCCCACAAACTCATTCATTCTGGTCAGCGTCTCATTCCGGGCATCAAACTCCTCCACTTCCTTCTTTTCACCGGAGAAGGCACGGATCACCCGAACGCCTGTCAGGTTTTCCCTCGTGATGCCAAGAAGACGGTCCAGTGCTCCCTGTGTCCTGGCATACAGCGGAATACAGGCCAGCATGATGCCAAAGACCACCAGCGAAAGAATCGGGATGGTCACGGCAAATATCCAGGCACAGTTGACATCAATGGTAAAGGCCATGATCATGGCACCAAATACGATGAACGGACTGCGCAGGACAAGCCGCAATGCCAGATTCAGTCCGTTTTGCACCTGATTTAAATCACTGGTCATTCGCGTGATGAGCGTATCCGTTCCAAGGGTATCCAGTTCCTGATGCCCAAGGCTCTGAATATGATCAAACAGCGCCTGGCGCAGATCCGTCGCAAATCCAACGCTCGCCTTTGCGGCAAACCACTGTGCAGTGAAGGAAAAGCCCATTCCAAGGACTGCCAGCAGGATCAGAAACAGAAAGCAGCGAAGGATAACGCCACGATCTCCGCCCACAATTCCCTGGTTGATGATCATCGCCACCACCATGGGAACCAGGAGATCCATCAGGGCCTCAGAAAGCTTGAATGCCGGAGCCAGAACGCTCTCTTTCCGGTATTTGGTGAGAAATTTAAGCAATTTTTTCAAGTATGATTCTTCTTTCTTTTCTATTTGAGCAGGAAGCAGACGCCCGAGGCGTTTGCTTCCTCTATATTTCCTGGCGGTCACTTTTAACGCTCGCCCGCTTTTTCCATGCGCCGGAGATAAGATATGTGCTGCCAATGACAAAGGGAATGAGGCCTGCAAAGGCATTGCCGTACCAGAACCCCTGAATGCCCCAGTTGAGCACAACGCCAAGGAACAGCGAGAAACCGATCCTGCAGAAGATGCCATCCATCAGGGCAACCAGTAGATTGAGTCCGGAATTGCCAGAGCCATTGATGAGGGCAAAGTTCGCCGGTCTGAGCATGGCGCCTGCAAACTGAAGGAGCGCTACCGGGATATAGACGGCAGCCATCTCAAGCACCGCCGGATCACTTGTAAACAGGCCAAAGACCCATTCATGGTGTGTGGCCGTAATCACGGAAAAGATCAACGCCGGAATGGCCACGATCCAAAGCGCATGCAGCACCACCTTGGGGACACGCCGGATCTTCCCGGCTCCCAGCGCCTGCGCGATCATCGCGCCGCCCGCGGAGGAAATGGCCTGCGTGATGACGCCCAGCATGCTTTCAAGCTTACGTGCCACACCCGTTACCGCAACCGCCACTGTCCCATAGGCATTCACATATGAATTGACGAACAGCATGGAGAAGGTAATGGCTGCGGACTGGATCACCATGGGGATGCCAAGAGACAGAAGATCCCGGATCACCGAGCCATAGATGCGAAAATGTGCAGGTTTAAAATCAAATCCGATTTCGTTTCTGTTCCGGTAGAGCAGACGAAGGGCACAAAGGAAGCTGACCGCCTGCCCGATCACCGTTGCCAGTGCCGCGCCCATCGGGCCAAGATGCATCGGCCCGACAAACAGGATGTCCAGAATAATGTTGATTACCGTTGCAATGGCAATGAACTGGAAGGGATGCTTTGAATCCCCCATGCCTCTTAAAATGGCGGAGACCAGGTTATATCCATAGATAAAGATCAGTCCATATACGCACGTGATGCTGTACTGTCTCGTATACTCCCAGATTTCCTCAGGGGTATTCAGCCAGTTGATGATCCCCCGGTAGGAAAAGAGGAATGCGATCATCAGAAAGACGGCCAGCGACATGAGCAGGGTGAACATGGTGCCCACCATCTCCCCCACCTTATCCCGCCGCCCCTCGCCGACGTACCGGGAAATCTGAATCTGTCCGGCATTGGAAAAGCCCATCGCCACAAATGTGATGAGCTGCAGCATCTCTCCGCCGATGGAAACCGCAGAAAGCCCCTCGGTTCCAACAAAACGGCCAACAACAATCATGTCCACCATGTTGTAGACCATTTGGAGAAAGCCGGATAAAAACAGCGGCATCGCAAACCGCAAAAGCGTTCCCGGAACGCTGCCCGTCGTAAGATCTCGAATGAGTTTATGATTGTTCTGCATGGACATCCTCATTATCTACGTATTCAAATTTCAGGAAAGCAAAATGGCATATGACGTAGCCGCCTCAGCAGATATTCGCAATGCGATGGATGGTGTTCAGGTTTCCCGTCTCCCTTTCCAGATACATACGGGCGTCCATTCCGCCACCCGCCAGTTAAGCAGGAATCGGAGCAGAGGAACATTCCGCTCGCGCCTTTTCAATCTGGCAGGAAAGCTTGCCCGCCTTTTCATCATAATTGATCCCAACAAGAAGGATATTCCCGGCATAAGGTTTCAGTTTTGCGGGATAATTTTTCTTTTTTATCTGCGAAATTGCGCCTCCTGCTGTCTTGTTCCATTTCAGTTCAACAACCATAGCAGGAAGTCTGGACAGCGAGGTAGGAAGAAAGGCAACATCTGCGATTCCTTTTCCTGTCGGGATCTCCTCCACAGTCAGATACTGCCCGAATGCAGAAATGTAGGCGTACTTGATGATTGCGTGGAGAGACTGCTCATTGTCAAAAAACTGAGGTGCATCCTTTTCTCCCCTGATTTTGTCAAGCGCCTGCGCCACGGCTTCCCCATCTCCCTGGACTGTATCTGCCAGGAGCCTCCGAGAACGGCCCAACAGTTCTCTCCAGTTCTCTCCAACTGTATCATTACAAAGGAACCGCCGGAATTCATTCCTGACTTCCTCG
>JAFUZM010000364.1 GCA_017476605.1 Clostridia bacterium | reverse complement strand
CTAAGGGGCGAGGCCATTGGTGTTTCCCTCCTATCGTGTATTGTCTTCGCAAACAACCACAATAGCGGAATGCCAATGGTTTTTCAATTGTTATTTTAATTTGGTCAGGTAGAGTCACCCACCTAAGCTACAGAAGACTCTCTTTTTCTGCATAAACCTAACATTTCTCAAATCCATATTTTGAATAAAATATGGTGAATGCGTTGTTATTATTTTCTGACATGGGATCTCTCTTAGAGATTTCTCTAGCGCTCTCACCGCCTGCGGATGCAGATGTGCTTCCGGTTCCTCCAACGTAAGAATAGCTGCTGCCTCTTTTGATTCAAGCTCTTTAACTAAAAGTTCAATATATGCTCTAAACAATAGAATAGTCGTTACACTCTGCGTACCTTGCCCATGCCTCTCTAAGGGTAAGTTGAAACTATTGTCGCCATTGTTCAAAACAACTTGTGCACGGGAAAGCAAATCCCAGGATTTAAGTGGCATGGCGTTAATAGACACCAAGTCTGTCCCGTTAAAGTTAAGAACTTTCTGTATTCGATCAAGAGCTTCAACTAATTTAGATAGATTCTCATCACCGGAAATAATCGATTTATTCAATGACTCAATCTGTTCCTGAATATCTTTCAGGCTTTCTGCCGGAATCGAGGCTCTTTTTATAAAGCGCCCCCACAAAGCCGATTTACTGCTGAAGGTCTCCTTTATGTCTCTTAAGGCTTGTAAATAGAAAACCGGAATTAGTTTCAAAAATGAATACAATTTGTTCTGAATCTTCGCCGGAAGCTCTTCATACTGATTGTTAAGGAAAACGGTTCTATACTCAAAATCCCCTGTTGCTTTATTGTAAACAGAATATGAGCGCAAAATAATGGACCCTTTTTCGTCATCATCATCCATATACTGGATAGCTTCTCCAAAAGTATCCATGATATATCCGTCCCATTCTTCTGCCTTTTTTTCTTCAAAGCGCAGGATAACGGATATTCCATCCGACTCTTTTGGCGATGAAAGATTCTGATCCATATAGTAGTCATACTCATCATAAGGATTCCTACCCGTAGTTTTTGACAGAGCAAATCTGACAGCATCCAAAAGAGCCGTCTTCCCCGAGTTATTCTCGCCAATCAAGACCGTCTGATCATCTAAGAGTACGGACACGTCTTTTAAGCTTCTGAAATTCTTTACCTTAATCTCTTTCAAAAACACTTTATATTCTCCTTAAAATCCAAAGATCCCGATAAGACTTTTCCGTCTCAACTGAAGAAATCAAATTCATCCACGGCAAAAGCAATGTCTATCTGGAACTCTTCACGCGATACGACCAAACCGTCCGCATCCGCGATCACGAGATAATAGATTTCTTTGTTGTCATATTTCAGCGACTTCAGATTGAAGCTGCACCGGAAGGTCCTCTCCTGCCCGTTGTCACTGGTCTTGTCCGCAATGATCTTCGCGACATCACTGACCTGCTTGCCGTTGCTGTCGGTAAAGTACAGCTGATAGGTCGCTGCCTCACGATTGTCTCCCACCGGCTCCTTCTGATAGAAGTTCAGTGAGAAGATCATATTGCTGACTTTATGCGTTGCCGACAGAAGACTGACCTCTACCGGCTTCGTATCATATTTCTTCTGGTTTCTCTGATACTGTTTGCTCTGATTTCTCAGGAAGTGGTAATCAATGACCGGAACGACCATCTCCTGCAGGCTGATGCCGCCATGCACGAAATTAAGTCCGCTGCCGTTCATCTTGATCCTTACATTTTCCTTCGGAGCAAAAGCGTCATATTCCGAATTACCGCCAAGGAAGTTTACCTTCTGTAGATAGTCCGGATCAGAGTCTTTCATCATAATGGCGAAACGCCTGCCGTATTCCACGATACGATTAACAAATCCTGTCTTGTCGATCTTGTCATCCTCAGTCAGCGGACTATAGGTATAAAGGAATCCGTGATCCGCCGTGAACAGTATATGCGTTGCTCCGAAGTCATTACAGATGATCTTCGTCAGGTTCTTCAGTTCCTGGATAGCATCATCGCAGGCCGGGAACACCATTGAATCTGCCGTGTGGCTTGCCTCATCAATGGTATCGTGGTAGATGTATACGACATCCATACCCTTGACCATCGCACTCCTGTCAGCTCTCTTTGCACTGACAAGATCGTTATATTTTATCGCCACGCTGTTCGGCTTCACAGCCTTCAGCACCTTATCACGGTATCCGGCATCTGTTGATACACCGTCAGCCATAACCTTCAGCACATCACCGTGCAGCTCGACTTCCAGTTCTTTATGTGGAAGAAGCGCTGCCATGCCGAACTTCGTGATTGTAGGGAAGATTCCCTGAACATCCTGAAGCTTTACATCTGCCTGTGTCTCTCTGCGCAGCTGTTCTGTCAAAGATGCCGCCACTTCATAGCGCAGCGCATCTGAGATAACAACAAACACTCTGCTGTCCGCATTCTGGATCCGGTTCTTATAAAAGTCTACCTGCTGCGGCACTTCCAGGATCCTTCCGTATTTCGCCAATTCATCTGAGCAAACAGCTGACCAGTTTCCACCAAGCTGTCCCAGGAACCAGTTTTTATACAGGCCTTCCACCTTCTCCATAACAGAGCGGAACAGGTCATGAAGATCAGAATTGTATGACTTCAGGCTCTCACCATAGCTCTTATGGAACAGACGATAATAGGTATCCATCATGTAATACTCAGATGTGTATTCCTTCCATACCTTCTTCGCCTCGGCTGAATGGAAGCCTGTCGTATGCTCCTTGTAGAATGCCTGCATGTTAGCCACCTGCAGGATTCCTTCATAATAATCCTTGACCTGTTCATAACCCACCGTTGTTCGGCGTTTTTCCACAGTCCTCTTGATCGAATCCACATCTATGATGTGATCGCTGATTTCTGTCATCAGCTTGATCAAGATCACTTCATCCAGGCAAGGGAAGATCTCCGTATCCACAAGATCACTGACTTCCAGCTTCATGAATCTCTGCGGAAGCTTCAGCTCATCTTCCACAGTCTTTGCTATTTCTGAAAGCTGTTCCTGATCATCACTAAGCAACCAATCGGAAATAAAGTCATAGCAAAACGCCTGATGCGGTGAAGAGATCCACCCATCAAGGCCGGCCAGATATTCCAGACGCATTGTCCTTGTGGCTGCCGTCAGAAGCAGATGTGTTGCCAGCTGAGCAACGTCTTTCTGATCTGCATCATATCCGGTTCCCTGCTTTACCATGCTCCAGAATGCTTTATCTGCACCATAATTAACGAACTCCCTGTAAAGATAGTTCGCATTGATATCCAGCCCAGCTTTCAGCACTTCCTTCATGATCGCAGCAGGCGAAACATCCTTCAGTCCGCCCAATGCACCCATGACTGCCATGTGCAGCTGAGCCGGAACTGTAGGAGCCTTGCTCTGGCTTGCAATCTTATCCCTACGTATCTTGGCATTGAAATACTTCCGGTATTCCTTCACCTGTTTACGCATAGCAGGTGTTGACGGAATACCCAATTCGTCCATCCAGATAGAGATCAGATCCGCCCGGAACTCTTCGCTATATAATTCAATGTCCAGAAGCCAGTTTTCTTCCGGCTTCTCGTAAGATAGCGGACAATATACCAGATAGTTATTTGTGGTATCGTCCACTGACAGCAGTTTTTTCATAGCAAAGTTATTGGTGTCATTCAGCGTCAATAACTTCGCATTGTTCAGCGTTACCTCATCCAACCTATCTTGGAATTCTCCGTCTTCGTCGTACCAGAATACAATACGACGTTTATAGAACTCCGGTAGTGGAGCGGCAAATCGCTGATTCAATTCCTGTATGATCTTATCTGAATCCATGTAGCTTTTATCCTCTCGTTATTTCTTCTGTGCTACATTACCATCGCTTTTTACCGTAGCTTTTGCCGCCTCAGAATTCGAAGGCTTGCTATTTGACGGCTGATAGCCTCTTTGCTCCTCACGTGGTTGATATCCAAATTGTCCTATTTTTCTTTTTTCTTCCTCTGTCATTTTGAAATCCCTTCTTCTTTTAAGAACGAAATCCATTTAATAGCTCCTGATGAGATCCAGACCCCATCACTTCCTTCGACAGCTTTCCATTGCCCATCTTTGAGCATATAAGCTTCTTCAAGGAATATATCCATCTTCTCCATGTCTGACGAGGCGAATGATTTATTATAAAAAGCCCCCCGAATCACCGTTCCATCATCAATGCTGACCGTAAGATATCTGCCCTCGTCCATTTGAGAAAACTTATATTCCCACGCTGAGGGAATAGGGTGTTCCATAGAAATCCCAATCTTCCTCATTATCCACCTGACAGGATTATGAGCTGATAAAAAGCCTATGATACAACCAGTAACAAAGCCAGCAAAAAGGACTAATGCTATAAGCAGCAGCCAGTATACTGCTGTTTTATTCTGAAACTGATTGTTGAGCAAGCAAAATGCCCAGAACCAACATCCAAAATTCAAAATGCTGTATCCGAGAAATACTAAACCTTTTTCAGCATCTGTTCTTCTTTTTCCAGGAATTATTGCATTTGCTGTCTCAGCAGTAATAAATCCCGGTATTAAGAAATATGCAGTGTATACTATTACATCTACTGAATCTAAAGTCATAAGATCCCCCTTTATTGACGCTCTCTACTTTATCTTCGCAAGTACATCCTTGAAGATCTCATAATTATGCTTAACGCCATCATCCAGATCTATACTAATCATTTGATCTGCAAGGTGATGAATCTTTTCTTCGTAGACTCGAATCTCCTCGGCTTGCGCTTGAAGGGTAGCCAGTTGCTTGGACAGCTTCACACGCTCAGATGTAGATGCTCCGTTGGTGCGCTGCTCCAGATCAGCGATAGCCGTGCGATACCGGGACTGTTGCTCATGAACATAGTCCGTACGGATACGGGCGATTGTATCCGGCTGATAGCGGTGCATATAGATAAGGCACTTGAAACCATTCTTTTTACCACTATCAAAGAGCCAGTAAATTGGGCGTTTACCCGAACCAGTTACCGAATATGTTGTACAATGATCAGCATAGAAATCATTGAGGAAATAGTTACGGATCACGTCACGAGACGAACCTTTTCCACCAAGCGCATCTGCGATGTATCGCAGATTCTCCTCCAGCAGCTCCTTCCCATATACGATTTCAATGAACTTTACAAATCGACCGACAATGTCATCCTCAAAGTACTCATCATCACATATCGGAAGAATAGCATCTTTATCTGGCAAAAAGCTTTTGTATGCTAAGTCGTTCCATTCTCCCCCAGAATAAGCAAGACCAAGCTTGTCAAGAGAGTAGCGTCCAAACATACAACCAACTGCATAGGATATTAAGCTCTTCACATCTCGTTTTACATCTGCCTTTCTGATAGTAATAGCACTATCCTCTACTTCAGGTGTAAGTTCCTCCTGAAGATCATATAATGTGATGAAAATACGATTAATTTCTTCCTCATCTGTTTTTAAATTGTTGAATCTATCATCACATTCATCGCTCCATTGAACGAATGCTTCCTCTATTGAATTTCCACGTCCTATCAGTGGATGTTTTTGAAAATCCCATGAAGTCTCGAAAGCATCCCAATCTTGTTTACTGATGTTTTCACATTCTTCAGCAAGATTAATAACTCGAGATTCTACTTCTTCTGAAAGCCCAATATACGGGATTGCTTTAAAATCTTCGGCAGTTGTATTTAAAGTCGAATTCTTTAAGCTGATACAATACGGTGCTACTACAGAGTTAAGCAAAGCTAATGCCACAAACGGTGAAACAGTTGAATTCGAAATAAAAAAGTTCCCCGCTTGATCATTTATAAAGCCTTTATAATGCCTAAAAGAAAGCGCTCCTATTGTTAGTGAAGAATAACTAATGTTCTCCATTAAATTATACTGTGTATTCTGCGGTCTACTAGCAAGTCGCCCGTTCTTATAATTATGGCGTATCGCAAATCCATCGTTTTCCCAATTAACTACATAGTCTCTATTTCCATACCATTTTCGATATTCTCCACCCTTGTTGTATGCAAACCACTTTGGACCTTCATGCTCCGCATATGGAACTTCAAACCATAACCTTAAGTAAGCGTCATTATTTCCTGTTCCAATTCCTCTTTTAAACGAATAATAATCGTTGAAATTTTTCCCACTATAAAGTGAAAGAAACTTTTCTGACACCCAATATGCAAGCGGGGCTCCGGGAATTTTGAAAAAACTATCTTGCTTTGAAATAAATTCTCCTTTCCCATCGAAAAAAGCCTTCTCACGAGCCTCTATTGTCGCCACTTCGCTTTGCTTATCAAACAACCTTCTATATGTTCCGCAATAATTACGATAGTATTTCTTTGCTACCACAAATGTTGTTGTTCCAAAATCTGCTCCAAAAATACCTCGGCCTGGATGAATCATATTAATTAAAGTATTACAGCGGAGCAATGAAGATCTCAACTTCTCATAACTTGACAAAAACATCCAGACTGGAATATTAATCATTGCCATGTAGCCGATCTCGCTAGTCATCAACAAGAATTTCTCCATACACACGGTACTCAAATCATTCTTAGTGTCTGGATATTTTTTCTTAATGTATTCTGCAAGGCTATTGCACATACCGCTTGACCCCATATATGGAGGATTTGTAACCACAACATGATACTTCTGAGATAGTGTTTCTCCGATATTGATAAGAACCTGTAACCTTGCCGAAGCCTCACTTTCACCATGAATATCAAGGTGAAGCTGACCTTCTTCCTCTCTAGGCACAGCAAAGCGCCGCAGCAAATCCCAGTCACATGGCGTAGCCTGGAGTATGCTCCCGTACTCCTTGGCGTCGTGCATTTCTTCAACCAACCGCATGACCTGCTTGGCTGCTACATTATACTCTTCTTGCGATAGATTCAGTCCCATATCGTGCATCGACGCAAAAGTTATGCCGTTGCTTTCTTCGATAGCATACACATGTGGCTGTACCTTCCGGGTAAAGAAGCGTCGGTCATACTGACGAGCCTTCATCATCACGGCAAAATAGGACATCTGAGCGGCACGCTCATCAATGTCCAGCCCCCACAAATTATTCTCCACGATCTTAACCGTCGCTTCGCGTGCAGTATAGCCGTAGTCTTCATAGATACGGATAAGTACGTCAAAAAGAACGCAGAGTATATGGCCTGAACCCATACAGGGATCAATGACACGGATTTCTTCCGGTTTCAGGGCAGCGTATTCCTTTCGGACTGTTATAAGCTGAGCCTGCACCTCCGGCTCTTGCTCAGCCTCGTCCAGATAATACTTCCATTCAGATTTCAGGGCATCGTTGGGATGGCCCTCCAGCCACAGGCGACCAAGGCTGTTCTCGACCAGATAATGGACGATCCAGTCTGGCGTGAAAAGCTGTGTAGCCGCTGGGATATTATCTTTGGTGATCTTGATGTTCTTCTTCAGGTCAGCAAATACCTTGTCCTTCAGCTCGCTATTGTAATACTGATACAGCCAGCCAATAATCTGAACCTGATCTGTCCAATCTTCTTCAGGGATCAGCGCAATCATCTGCTCAATTACGCTGCCCTCACGCAAAAGGTAATCTGGCAAAAGCAGTTCCGTATAATGCTCAATTTTCTGGAACATACGCGGCAGCACAGCAGACAAAGCATTGCACTGAGTAATCAGAAGATATTTATACAGTTCTTCCGTCTTATTGGCATCCTTCAGTTCAAACACCTTATCCATATCCAAGCCTTCCAGATCCAGCTGGATAGCATCTGCCAGAATCTGAGGCTTAAATTCTCCGACTTCGTTTGTGAACAATCTCGTGTGACTTGGAAGATAGTTGTTTACTTCCATGAAGCGCAGCGCAGTAAACCTATTGAACCAGGTGTAAGCTACCTCTTCCATCACCTGTTCAAACCCATCTTCGTTAATCTTTTCAATAAGGGCCTTTCTCTGTCTTTTTTCGATGTTTGTCAGAAGGCGTCCATTGATGCTGTCAGCCTCCTTTGGAGTCGTCTTCTTTTCTGTAATCTCGTATTGTTCAGCCTTCTGTGTGACACGCGCAATCAGCTCATTCCGTGCCCAGACCGCATATTTCTTTATCGCATTCTTGTCCATAATTTGCTCTCCCTTTACTTAAGATCGATACCGTCAGATCCTTTCAGCAGTGTCTTCAACTGATCTCTGAGCTTATCTACGTATGCATCGATCTCAGCGTCACTTTCCAATCTTGCCGCTTTCAGCAGAGATTGACGGAAGATTGGCTTATACACCTTCTTGACCACCGGTTTCACAGGATCATCTTCCTTCGGTGGATCTATCGGTTTCGGGGGCTGTTTGGTAAATTCGATTCTGGAGACAGCATCGTCCCTGTAATTCCACATCGGGATTGGGAAACCTTCCATTAATGCTAAAGAAATTGTCTCAGCAATCTTTTTCTTTTGCTGATCATAATACACATCTGCCTTGTCACTGATTGCCTTAGCAGACGCATTACCTCCATCAGCGGCTTGATGAATTTCCGCCATACACTGACGGACAACTTCCAGAAGCTCTGTCCTCTTAGCTTCAAGCATCGCATCATGAGAGGCCTTCACTTTTGCAATCAAACCGTTCAGTTCCGGAATTCGTTTATAATCGTACTTTCCGATGGAAGGAATCATAGTAATCAAACGAATTGAGTTCAAAGCCTGATTTGCTTCTTCATCCTTCTTGATATAGTCCAGATCATTCCGCAGATCCTGATCAAACTTTACAGCGGCATCAAATACTGTTACCTGTGTCTTAAAGAAAGCTTCCACATTCTGCATAGCCTCCTGAGCATCATACAGGTTGTCTTCTCTTTGCAGAACACGCTCAATCAGAGCCACATTATCTTTTTGCTGTGACAGTACATCCTTAACCACCTGGATTGCACTGATGACTGTACCCTTATCCGGATACTTATGCCCCTCATATCTGCCCAGAAGACCTTCATAATGCTTCTGTAAACCATCAAACTTCTCTATAATAAACTGAATCAAACCATCTTCATCTGCCGGAACATCCATCAGATTAAAGTAGTCACGGAGTAGATCCTTGACTGCTTTCATCCTTGTGGCAGAAACCACCTGTCTCTTGGAAATCTGCGTCTTTCCAATCTCACTCTTTTTACGAAGCATATCTGGCAGCTTCGGATTATTGGGCTGCACCGTCGATCCTGCATACTTGATTGTGACTTTTTGATTCACTATCAGGAGAGCAACAACTGAAGCGATATCGATCTCACGCCATCCATAAGGGATAGCCTGATATCGGCTTTGAATGTCTGCCATAGAGGTCGGAAGATGCTTCCGATCCTGCATTTCCAAATATTCCTCAATCTTAGCGGCAGCATCTCTGTTCGGCTCTGTGCCCGGAATCATACTATTAGCTCCAGTCAGAAGAGCAATGATATCTGTGTCGGATTCAACATTCTCCCTGATCAGATCAAGGTCGCTGTACACGTGAGACACCAGATAGTCCAGTGACTGATCAATAACGCTTCTGGCCTTGCCCTTCTTGATTTCATAGTCCCTCTTTACAGGGTCTTCTTCCTTGGAAGATACAGCTACGGCTTTTACCTCGATTTTTTCACCGTCCACATAGAACTGAGCCCTGGAAATAGCATCAGCCAGCTCGCCCTGTGCAGACTGCTCATATTTATCTGCCTCATTCTGGTAATTGGCGATGATATCCCGTACAGTCTTTGGAAGCTGTGCTACATTTCTCTGCTTGACATACTTCCGGATCTTCATGGCATTTTCAAGAGATTCGTAGTAAGGCGTATCTGCCAGCACCACGATGGACTGGCCGGAAGATTCTGTCATCAGGCGAAGTTCTGCTTTCTCCGTAGAGTCTGTCGCTACTGTTATGATCTTCAGCCTCATACCACCGGTCACAGCACCGACTGTGGTATTATCTATCATCTGATCAAAAGCGAAGTCATACTTGCCATAACGGAACTTCTTTGTTGTATAGATATCACCGAAGACCATATGTGCGATACGTTCCACAATCGCTGCCGTGTCTACCGGCGTGTTTCTTATTTCTCTCTGAATATCCTGCTCTTCATCCGTCAGGAAATTATAAGTATCTCCGGTGCGTCCAATATAGTTCTGGCTCATCAGGCGGTCAAGAGATCCTCTTACCTGCTCGCGCATGATGATTTTGTCCATGCGGATATCATCTGCCATCAGGATTACGATGTTGTCCAGATTAGCCTTGATATCATCGATATAACGAACCAGATAGAGAAGCTTCAGAACAGCCACATCCTGCTGCTCAATGCCAGCATTCGTGTCAGCTGCCTTCTGGCAGCGTTCAATGACTCGACGGATAGAACTGTCAAGGAAGGTGTGGACTGTATCATAGAAGAGATAGAACGGTGCCAGTGCATACTCATCCTTATCTTCGATCTTCTGAGCAGCTTCCTGAAATCCGGACAACATGGAGCGCTCACCGCCGGACAGATGCTTCCCGGAATTACCGTGCTTGCGGATCTCAGAGAATACTTTCTGCATGATAATGAACTGATATGGTACGAATGGGAAATTTCTTGCAAATTCTCCCGGGCTGTTAAAGCCCTTAATATCCAGAAGGGCATCCGTGAAGCTGAACAGATTCCGCAGCACTGAATCATTGGCATTGTATACCTGCTCCAACTGAGGGGTAACTTCTTCCTTCTTCTGAAGGATACGTTTCTGAATAACCTCGTCTGCAGACGAAGATGTCAGAGAAAGCCTTGTTCTAAAACGTGCCTGAATGCGCGAAAACTGATCCTGCCGGGTCTTGATAATCTCATCAATAGCTTCCTGGCCGGTGCAAACCACCCAGATCTTGCCATTGCATTCGCTGCCGATCTTTTCAACCAACGACTGCAGATTCATAAGCAGATCAATGCTGTCGCCCACATACTGGCCAACCTCATCGATCATGAACAGCAGTCGGAAATCCTTCGGCTTGCTGTCTACATATTCCTTCATCTCGGAGACAAGCTGGGCAATGGAGGTCTCAATAGTCTCCGTTCCGTCAAACCAGTTATGAGCTGCCGTCTCGCTCATCCCCAGCACTTCCACCAGCGTATCCACCACATCATCTTCGAAGAAAGCAAAAGCATCACGGGACTCTACCCAGGGTGCGCCATTCTTCTCTTCAAATACTCTGCGGAATTCCTCAGTTTTACCCTTTTTGTCGATAAACTGCTCCATCTTCGCGCACTTCAGGTTCTCACCATAGAAGCCAAGATAGTTATAGAACATCTTTGCAAAGACACGCAGAACCGCTGTCTTATCCTTATTGATTGGTCCTTCAATATCAATATTGAACAGAATGGTATCGGTATCCCCTCGGATCGCTTTTGCAATCGGCATAAAGGTCGCTTCATCATCAAACTTTTCTCGGAAATAATCCTCAACCTTGCGGCCATCCACTTCCTTGTTTTCCAGCAAGTAAGAGAGCATCTTCAGGAAATGAGATTTACCACTTCCAAAGAAGCCAGAGATCCAGACACCAACATCCGCCGTCGGCTCATGGAATGAATCGGCATAATTATTGAAGAAGGTAATCATGTGCTTGCGGATATCACGTGTGATGACATATTCCTTTACTTCCTGCTTCAGAACGTCAGCAGCATCCTGATCAACCTTAACGACCCCGTTGATCTTACGGTCGATGTCATCATGAAACATTTGCTGTATTCTCATCTGTCAGAACCTCCTACAATATTGAATGCTCGGTAGTATGGATTCGGCTCCAGCTTGTCAAAGAGCCGTACAAATCGACCGTCATATGTACCCGGATACATCACAAGGATCGGTATATCTGGAAACTCAGGCTGCAATGCCTCAAGAAGGGAATGGATTCTCATGAACGGGAAGACCTCTCCCACGCCGGTAAGCAGCAGCACATCTCCCGGTGCATGCGGTGCATACTGCATCTTCTCCACAAAGCTCTTGTTATTGGCAAATTTCTGAAGATTCGTAAACAGGAACTCTTTGCCCTTCTTTTCTTCCATCTGTGGGGCCCGATCCGTAATCCGTTTATCGTCACAAATGGACAAAAACACCTTGTATAGGTTGCGTTCAATCGGGTGGCATTCCATTGTCACATCCGAAACAACCTGCTCCACAAAGTGTCGAACTATCATTTCTTCTGCCGGGTCATAACAGAAGATTCGTATATTTACTTCATTACTGAGTCCCTTGCCTTCCAGGAACTCAGGCTTTTGCATCTCTAATTTCAGATTGTCTAATCTCTCTGTAATTTTGCTCATGGTGCCTCCTGCTCACGATGGGTGGTTCATCGCTCCGCATATGATTTATGAAAAACAGTTAAATGCTGTAAGCGCCCGGTCATCATTGTTGTTTTTAATCGCATTATCCAGAATAGGATTCAGCCAAACCGGGTTGATATGATCCGACTTAATCGTATCCAGATAATCATTTTCCTTTAGGATCCGAATCAGGATCTGACGCAGCTTTTTCACTGTGTTCTCACTCCATCCTGCGACATAATCATCCTGTTCCTGCAGGCGCATGAAGAAAACATTTACATCCATCTGCCCGAAGGAAAAGTCCTGTAGCCTGTACTTTTCACCAATCACTGTGATCATAAAATCCCAGACCAGTCGGTACTGTTTCATCATGGCATACAGGCATATCTGCTTTGCGGTATCGGAAGACTGTGACGCCACTGCTTCTATCAGTGTTTCGTCCCCCATACCCTTAAGTCTTTCAACACAAGCCTTCGCCATCTGTCGTATGGACTTTTCTGTTGGGTATTGAAACAGGTTTTCTGCTACGATTCTATTTATGATTTCCTTATCATCCAGCCCTTCTTGTATGAGCTTTGCAGTTGTCCGCATCTCATAGAAGAGGAAGGGATTCCGCGTAATCTGCGCGGACCCTTTGTAAGGACTGTTATTCATCTCTGCCATTTGCAATTCTCCCCGCTGACTCTTCGAGCAGTCACTTCTTCTCTTTTTCATCCGGATCATCCGGCAAAACTTCCATAATGTCTCCAACATCACAATGCAAGACATCACAAATGCGCAGCATCACATCCATGGATATCGTTTCATCTCTGCCAAGCTTCGCCATCGTGTTGGATCCCATCTTGGTCTTCTCCCGAAGATCGGTCTTATTCATTTTTCGATCAATCAGCATCTTCCACAATTTGTTGTAGCTTATTTTCATGCTTGGTTTCCTCTTTAATCTATTTGAACACAAATGCATGTATCTACTCCACCATGTCCAATAGTAGCACGAGAGCACGAAAATTACAATCGTAAATCTTGCGATATCTGCATTTTTAGTTGCTTCACTTGCATAATTCTTATCGAAAAGGGTTCCAAAAATACAGATTGTGAAAGAGGGAAGTCTGATGATCTGACCTGATCTGACCTGATCGGACTGGAGCCAAAACAAAGGAGCGGTAACCACCCTACCGCCCCTCTTCTTCGGATCTCTTTAATTCCGTTTTTTCTTTGTCTCCCTATATTCTGCTATCTCCTCTGCCCAGTCATCTTCAAACAAAGCTTCAGCCGGTTCGCTCCGTTTTCTCGAAACCGCCTTCCTGACTGCAGATCCAACCACTTCGTAATTCAGTGATACGCCTTCTTTATCATTCTCATAAGTCACAGCCCGGTTACGGCTGATTCCCAGCTTCTCCGCTTCTCCGACGGCATCGATGTTTGCCCCAAGGAAAAGGAACTCCCAGCCGGCTTCTTTCTTAGCTTCGATCATCTTTTTAATCTGCGAATAGCTGTAATTTCTGCTGGAATTCTCATGCCCGTCTGTCGTAATGACAAATATTACCTTGGATGCCTTGTGTGATTCCGGAAGGTGTTCCTCCACATTTTCAATCTTGTGGATTGCTTCCCCCACTGCATCCAGCAGTGCTGTGCATCCCCGGACATAATAATCTTTATCCGTAAGAGGCTGCACAATAGAGATAGGGAACCTGTCGTGAATAATGTCTACCTTGTCGTCAAAGAGAACCGTTGTTACATTAATGTTATCGCTTTCTTCTTTCTGCTTCTTCAGCATTCCATTGAAGCCGCCGATGGTGTCATCCTCAAGGCCGCTCATGGAACCGCTTCGATCCAAAATAAAAACCAACTCAGTCATATTTCCATTCATAATGAGTACCTCCTGACTCGCTCTTGATACGGATTCTTCAGATGCGTCTGCATCGGATAGGCAAGTATCACTGATGGTCTCATTATAGAATTTCATTGACATGAGTTGGTCGCATAGCAGGCGACATGCCCATTTTTTATTATTATTCGAAGATCGGCTGATCGTACTCGTAAAGAACCTCGTTGATATCAAACATGTTGTAATTCCGATTCTCCAGGAAATAAACCACAATGATATCGAATTTGGAACTGCGGGACAGTGCATATCCGGCAGAGCGAAGTAAGTCCTTTGTTTCATCCAGGGTCAGCTCCAGCGCTATAGCAAATGCCAGAACCGTCTTTTTGCTGGGAGCATAATACTCGTCCTTTTTGATTTTCGCAAAATGCCGCCGATCCACAAATGCTTTTTTGTAAGCTTCGGATTCAGACATTTTTCTTTCCTTGATCATCCGGAGCAGGCGTTGGCTGAAGGTTTCGTCCATCTGAGACATCAGATCATCAATCTTGCGATTGCTGACCGTCATCTCACTCATGGGACGACTGATCTTTCTCTTCTTCGCTGTAGTAATGTCGAACTCCGGTGGTACAGAAGACTCCGATACGCTTTCCTGTTCTTTGGGAGCTTCTATCGCCGGAGCAGAATCCTTTTCCCGTTCTTTCTTACCGGAAAGGAATTCCGTAATCTTATCAAAGAAACCTTTGACCTCTTCATCATCCACTACAATATCGTCATAGCCGGGAATATAGTATTTCTCTATATATTTTCCAACTTCTTCAATTCTCTGCTGCTTATCCATATGTACCTCACAACACGGCTGCCGCTTTAAGCTCACCGCTATCCATCTGAATTAGTGTTACATCCACGATGTCTCCCATATGTTTTCCAAAAGGAGCGTTCGGTTCATTCAGCATCTGCATCTGAATTAAATGTCGCTCCGGATCTGCTCCAACGGTTCTGCACCAGATCCCCTCATTCCGATATCCTTCTTTTATAAAGAAGACTACAACATCGTCTGGGTACCCCGGCGCTCTGGAAGGATCCAGTTCCCGGATGCCTCTGATGGCAAGTACAGGTTCCGGAACTCCATAACCATTCTTTATCATCTGAACCCGATCATGAAATGGAATCAGTTGACTCAGGTTGTTGAACGGAACTATATCTCCCTGAAATGAACCATACCGAAACTTGAAAGAGGTTGTTTTGCTGGCAGGCTCCAGGGATACTTCCCCGTCATCATAGACACAAGCCGCGCACAGCAGCTCAAAACTCAGTGCAGCCTGTTGGTCAATGTAACCGAACAACAGCATCGCATTATCGTCCTGTCGTATACGAAATCCAGATTTCTCAATCACCATCCTGGTTTTCATATCAATGTCCTTGACCAGAAGAAACTTCTGATCCATGTCACGGAAACTGATTTCATCATGATTTCTCGCCATACCCAATCACCATCTCTTTCGTCAAAATATGCATCTCCTGCCGGCAATTTGCAAGATATGCCGACTTTATCTTCTATCCGATATCCATCATAGCAGCAAAAGTAATCTCTATGGTCGCCTGTCAGGGGACATAGAGACCGCCGTTTCAATATAGTATTCCCGTTTTTCTATTCCTTTTGGTGACGATCCGATTGGTCGCTGATGGATGAAATGGATTTGATGTTCTTTCGTGTGAATGGATAGCAATGGCTCCAACTTCGTATACAATTATACAAAGATCACTATGTTTTCGCAACAGCACACAGATGGTTTCACAGTTCATAGTCTCAAAGAAAGTCGCAAGCTGGGCATCTGTATATACAGATGCTCCGTTCCGCCAAACCAGGCCTCCGGCCAGATTTGCGAAACCGGCTTGTTGGGGACATCCCCAATCCCCGTATGCTTGCCAACTTCGTTGTCAGGCTGAGCGTCGTTTCACTCCGCTGGTCACAATCGCATATAATAAAAAAGCCAGGGCAAGGCAGATCCGGAATTCATCCATTTCTGCCCTGCCCTTCTCATCACTAACATTACAATTCTTTCTGCTGCTGTCTGGCGGCTTCCCGTTCTATCTTCAGGTCATCGCCGTAGAACTGCTCCACGTTCTGTCTGGCCTTCAGCAGCTCCTGCATTTCCCGTTTTGCTTCCCGGTAACCTTTGTAAGCTTCCTTTTTCTGAACGATCAGCTGTGCATATTCCTGCCGGAGCTCTTTGATCGTCGGCAGCTTGGCCGCTCCGGCTGCATTGAATGCTTCCTTTGCCGCCTTATGAAGCGTGATCTCTGCCCGGTGCTCTTCAAAGAACTTTTTGCTGTAGCCGGATTTCCGGTAGGCTTCGTAAACATCCCTGGTCTTTGCATAGTTCTGGATGTGTTTCTGCAGAGCCAGATTTGCAGCCATCTGCGATTCTGCTGCTTTGATCCTGCTGCTTAAGTCATTGAAACGGGCAACAGCCGCATCGGTCTTTTCATACAGATCTTCAAAACTCTCGATGTGCTTCTCCCGCATAAACAGGAAGGTCTCCGACATCTGCTTCAGGTTATAGACCTTCGCCCAGCGCTCATAACCGGCCCCCTTTCCATGCTGCATCCGCTGCTGGATATCGATTAAAAGGTTGAAGCGAGGCTTTTCATGAACCTGGCTGCTCCGGCTGCTGGTATGAATCGCCTTTCCTGCAATCCGATCACGGATATCGTTTTCTGTATAGCCTTCTCCCAGGGACCGCAGCCGGATGAACCGTTTCTGCCCGGAACCTTTTACCGCGATCTGCTTTCCCCGCCTGATCTCATACCCTGCCGTCTCCAGCTGATGGAGGAAATCTTCAAAGTCCTTCGGCTTTCCGGAGAGGATCCGATCGATTTCGTCGCAGATATGATTTCGCAGTTTGGGCCGCTTCGGATAATCTGTCCGCTTTACCCGCTCACGATATGGCTTCGGTTCAATCACGGATAATCCGTGCTCCAGGCAGATCCGATCGCTGACCTTCTGCAACGCCATATTGGAACGATGGAAATCACGGAACTTCCTCCTGCAGTCCAGGGAAGTGGAATTGAAAATGATGTGGTTATGAATGTGGGCCCGGTCGGTATGCGTAGCAACGATGAAAGCGTGTCTGCCTTTGGTAAATGCCAGGGCCAGCTCATAGCCGACACGGTTTGCTTCCTCGGCAGTGATCTCTCCGGGTTTGAAGGACTGCCGGATCTGATAGGCGATCACATCGCCCCTCTGATCACGTCCTGTAAACTGCCGGTACTGCCGTTTGGAAAGCAGGAACTCTTCGTCACAGGTCATGGGATCGCATTCATAGGCAGTGACCAGATTTCCCTTTTCCGTCTTCTCCGGATTCTGCGCGTAATCCGTCCTGGCCTCCAGACACTGCGCCAGCGTCTTCCCTTTATTCACATGCATTGCGATCAGTCTGGTCGCCGCCATCCTCTCACCGCCCTTCCTCTTTGCCAAAAAAGACCGGCAGCCCTGCAGAAAGATCTCCACAGAACCGCCGGTATATCATTTGCTTCTCCTCACAGTTTTCAGGAGTGCAGGAACACTGCCAGATGGCGATTCCAGCTTTCCAGTGTGACAATCACAAAGCTCGCGCCGAACAGGACCAGGAAGCAGGCTCCCTCCATCAGTGCAAGGAGAAAGGTCTGGCTCCACAGCTGTTTCACAACCGTGTAGACGCCACATCCGAAGATCAGGAGCATCAGCGGCCCGATCAGATAGCTGGAAAGCTTCGTTGCCGTATTCAGTGCAAAGTGCAGGATGCCGATCAGCAGCATCAGGGGAAGTATCATGATTTTTGCAAATTTCCGTATCACTCTCATCGCCGTTTCCTCCTTCTGGCTTCATTGTAGTCTTACATGGTGAAACCGGCAACGATGTCGCCGCCGGTCACCAGATTGTGGAGAGCCTTGTCAACAGCTCTTTCCCGATTCTCCAATACTCCTCAAATCTCTCTTTCAGGTCCCGGACATCTTCTTCATAGATGCTCCCGGTCTGATGCGCTTTCTTCACATACTGGTTCAGGTTATTGCTGCACTGGCGGAGCAGGTGTACCAGTTCCTTCACATCGGAAAGATCCAGGTTCACGCAGTACCCGTCCAGTGCCATCTTGCGGATATAGGCGCTCATGTTCGAAATGCCAAGTTCCTCCATCTTCATCCGGATCCGTTCCTTGTCGGAAGGGGATACCCGGAGGATCAGGATTTCATCTCTTTTCTCCATCACAGCGCCACCGCCTCTCTGGGCCTGTTGTGATGAGGCTCTCCGGCGGCCTGCTCCATCTTTTCTTTCAGCTGCGCTAACACCGAGGGCTTCCCGTAGGCAGCTTTGGTCTCTGCGACTTCCGCTACGTCAAAAAGATCTTCTCCGGCAACCGGCACGTCCCGCTCATCCATGTTCAGGGCAGCATCCAGCTCTGCGAGTCTGGCGCTCTTTTCCCTGAGTTCCTCTTCCTGCGGGAAGGGCTTTCCGGATTCTTCCTTTGCCGCCGCCTGCTGCTGATACAGGTTGTCCAGTGCATCCTGCACTTTCTGCATCCGGTCCGGCATGGCCGCAAGGCAGTTATCCAGGCGGGTGATATTTCCCCTGGCATCCGTCCCAAGAGTAGCCCGGTGACTCATGCTGCCCTTCAGGATAATTTCGAAATCCTTCCGGAAGCTGTCATAGGTGAGTTCCATGGTAAAGCCCCGGTAGCTGCCGATGGGAACGGCTGCATCACTGCCTTTATATTCTTTGCAGGCGGCAAGGATCGCCTCGCCCGCTGCTTCTTTGTCCGTAAACCTCCTGCCTTTCACCTCCATTCCGACAAAATCCTCTTTTGGCAGAGGATGTGCTTCCACGGTTTTCAGATCCCTCTGGAACCCTGCGATATACCCCTTGTTTCGTTCGATCTCTGCCGGGAAATATTTCAGCAGCTTATCCTCCAGCCGGTACTGCTTGCTCTGGTGGTCTGCTTTCAGCACTTTCAATTTTGCTACATCCACATCCAGATCCATCTTTTCCCGGATCAGCGGATTGCCAGCGCACAGTGCTTTGATCTCCGCGTAGGAAAGGGCCTGCTCATCCACATCGTCACAGGAGCGGACCGGCGATTTGCTGGTCATGATCTGGCTGATGAATTTCTGCTTATTCTCCAGTGTCTGATAGAGGTAAGCGTCGAAGGTTCCCTCCGTCACATACTGAAAGACTTTGACCTCCGGGTTCTGGTTTCCCTGCCGGATGATACGTCCGTTTCTCTGCGTCATATCCGCAGGCCGCCAGCCCACATCCAGATGATGGACAGCGATCAGGCGGTCCTGCACATTCGTACCGGCTCCCATCTTCTGAGTGCTGCCAAGAAGCACGCGAACCTGTCCCGTTCGGGCCTTGGCAAACAGCTCTTTCTTCTTTGCCTCTGTGTCGGCATCATGGATAAATGCGATCTCTGCTGCCGGGACACCGGATGCCATCAGTTTACTCTTGATATCGTCATAGACGTTGAAGGTTCCGTCATTTTTCGGTGTGGAAAGATCGCAGAACACCAGCTGTGTCAGCTTCCGGTCTTTTCCGTCTTCCCAAATCTTCAAGACATTGTTCACGCAGGCATTGAGCTTGCTGCCCGGATCATCCGGGAGAAGCGGGTTCATGAGTCTCTGGTCGAGGCCGATCTTCCTTCCGTCGGAAGTGATCTTCAGCATGTTGTCAACGGACGGATCCACGCTGCCGCTGTGCACCCTGGCCGCCCGCTCGGAAAGCGATGCCACCATATCCTTCTGGATCTCGGAAGGCTGCACCACCACCGTTTCAAACTTTGCATCGGGAACCGGCAGATCCAGCTGATCACTGGTCTTGATATCCGCCACTTCCTTGAACATGGACATGAGCTCCGGCAGGTTAAAGAACTTGGCAAAGCGTGTCCTGGCACGGTAGCCGGTCCCTTCCGGAGCCAGTTCTATTGCCGTTGTCGTTTCTCCGAAGGTGGAAGCCCAGCAGTCAAAGTGCGAAAGGCCTTTCTGCTGCAGCGTCCCGTACTGGAGATAACGCATGACCGTGTAAAGCTCCGTCATAGAATTGCTGACCGGTGTGCCAGTAGCGAACACGACACCCCTGCCGCCGGTGATCTCATCCATGTACCAGCATTTCATAAACATATCCGAGGACTTCTGCGCCTCTGAGGTAGATAGGCCTGCCACGTTCCGCATCTTGGTGTAAAGAAACAGGTTTTTGAAAGCGTGGCTCTCATCCACATACAGCCGGTCTACGCCCAGCTGTTCAAAGGTGATCACATCGTCCTTCTTTCCCTCATTCAGGAGTTTGTCGAGCCTGGTCTGCAGGGACTTCCTTGTTTTCTCCATCTGCTTGATGGAAAAGTTCTCCCCGTGACTGTATTTCAGCTCACTGATGGCTTCCGTGATCTCATCGATCTGTTCCCGGAGAAGCCGTTCCTGCCGCTGAGCGGAAATCGGGATCTTCTCAAACTGCGAGTGTCCGATGATCACGGCGTCATAATCGCCGGTGGCGATCCGGGCACAGAACTTCTTCCGGTTTTTGGTCTCGAAATCACGCTTGCTGGCCACCAGCAGCTTGGCACTGGGATAGAGCCGCAGGAATTCATTCGCCCACTGGAGTGTCAGATGGTTCGGCACCACAAAGAGCGCTTTCTGTGATAAGCCCAGACGTTTGCTCTCCATGGCGGAGGCCGCCATCTCAAAGGTTTTGCCTGCGCCGACCTCATGAGCCAACAGGGTATTCCCGCCATAAAGTACATGAGCGATAGCGCCGAGCTGATGCTCCCGGAGTCTGATATCCGGGTTCATTCCCACGAAATGGATATGGGACCCATCGTACTCCCGGGGACGGGTGGAATTGAAAAGCTCATTATATTTCTGCACCAGCTGTTCCCGGCGCTGCGGATCCTTCCACACCCAGTCCCGGAAGGCATCTTTGATGGCCTGCTGCTTCTGCTGGGCCAGCGTTGTTTCCTTCTTGTTCAGGACACGGCGCTTCTTTCCTTCCGCATCCTCCACCGTATCGTAAATCCGGATGTCCTTCAGGTTCAGCGTTTCCTCCAGGATCTTATAGGCATTGGCCCGGTCGGTGCCGTAAGTCACGTAAGCAGCCACATCATTGTAGCTGGGATTGGTCTTGCCGTTGATCCGCCACTCTGCGGTATAAGGGGAATATTTCACCTCGATGGATCTCCGCAGGTAATAGGGCATTTCAAAGGTCTCCTGCATGAACTGCTGGATGATATCTGTATCCAGCCAGGTTGCCCCCAGCCGCACATCAATCTCCGAGGCATCCAGATCTTTGGGCTGAGCCTGCTCCAGCGCTGTGACATTAATCCGGAAGAAGGGATCGCTCTCCGCAGCGATCTTCGCCAGCTTCAGCTTGTGCCGGACATCCCCGGACAGATATTCATCCGCTGTCTGCCAGCCCTTGTCGATCTCCACTTCTGCCATGGGAGCTTTGAAAATGACTCCCTGCAGCTCCGCAATGATCTCTCTGTACTCTCCGGGTGTACCAAGAAGCTCCGCCATATAGGGAAGATCCACCCGGCCTTTCTCTCCGATGGAAATAGCCAGGGCTTCACTGGGCGTGTCCACACTGGTGATCTTCCGCTCCGGACGGATGGTTCGTTTCGTGAACATATCCGCCTTGCTCTCCAGCTCGCCGTCTTCATTGATATTCTCCAGCGAACAGAGCAGGTAATAGGAAGAGTCCTCGGCAAATGCCTGGGCATTGGCACGGTTATTGATGATCCCATACTCCGCCGTGAAAGCGTCGTAAGCGGTGTTCAGTTCCCGCTGTTTTGCCGCGATATCCTCCTCCGGATAGTCGTTCATCTGATAGTCGATCAGTTCATTCACGATCTGCCGAAGGGCGACCAGTCCCTTGATCCGGCCTTTCATCTTTTCGTTCAGGTCAACCGGCCGCATAACGGAGTTCTCCCGGAAGAAGACTTCTCCGGAGACCACCGTATAGGAGAAGTTTTTCACATTCGGATCCGCCGGAATCGAATCCGGCACGTCTCCGAAGTCCTGCTCCGTAATCGCCTGCGGCGTGTAGTTGCCCCGGATATGGGAAACCGCCTCTTTCAGCTGTTCGGAGAGCTCCACTCCGGAAACAGGGAGCACCGTGCATTCCTCTTTTCCGTACTGAGTGCTCTCTGTCGTAAGCTGCCCCAGAACCATCTCCGGGTGATCGATGAAATAGCTGTTCAGTGTCAGTCCCTCCGGCGTTTGTCCGAGGTGTACCCAGTCCGGCTCGATATCGATAGGATGATCCCGCTTTTGCAGGAAGATGATATCCGACACGACATCTGTCCCGGCATTGGCACGGAAAGCATTGTTCGGCAGACGGATAGCCCCCAGAAGCTCCGCCCTCTGCGCAAGGTACTTTCTTACCTCCGGTGACTGCTGGTCCATGGTGTAACGGCTGGTCACAAAGGCCACGATGCCGCCGGGGCGCACCTGATCCAATGCCTTGGCAAAGAAGTAGTTATTAATGGAAAAGCCCAGCCGGTCATAGGGCTTGTCGCTGACTTTATAATTTCCGAAAGGAACATTGCCTACAGCAAGATCGTAAAAATCCCTGCGGTCGGTCGTCTCAAAACCTGCCACTGTGATCTCGGCTTCCGGATAAAGCTTCTGCGCGATCCTGCCAGTAATGGAATCGAGTTCTACGCCATACAGCCGACTGTCCTGCATCGTCTCCGGCAGCATCCCGAAGAAATTGCCGATGCCCATGGCAGGCTCCAGAATATTTCCGGATTTGAAGCCCATCTGTCCAAGGGCATCATAGATAGCCCGGATGACGGTCGGGCTGGTATAGTGGGCATTCAGGGTAGAGGCTCTCGCCATTTCATACTCCTGCTCCGGAAGCAGGGCGTTCAGCTGTGCATACTCTTTTGCCCAGTTGTCCTTATTGGGATCAAAAGCATCCGCTAGACCACCCCATCCGACATACCGGGAAAGGTTTTCCTGTTCTTCCGGTGTAGCGTTGCGGTTTTCCGCTTCCAGTGTGAAAAGTGTCTCAATGGCTTCGATGTTCCGTGCAAACTTTTCCTTCGG
>JAFUZM010000363.1 GCA_017476605.1 Clostridia bacterium | reverse complement strand
CTGCATTGTGCTTGTTGGCAACTGGCGGGTAGCAGTCGATTAGAAAGGCGGATGTCATGCAGAGCTTTTTAACGCTTGGAAACATTGAGATGGCACTGCTCACCTTTCTGGCCATCTGCTGGGCACTTTCCATGATTCTGAGTGCCCGGAGCAGCTTAAAGAAGGCACGGGAGGAAAGTGGGGCACCCCTTGCCAAGGTGCAGGAGGAGCAGCGGCGGATGGAAAAGCAGATGGAAGGGCTTGAAACGCGGGTCTACGATATGGAGCATCGTCTCAGCGATTACGGGGACAAGATGACCCTGGTACTGCGCTCACAGCTGTCGATCCTGGCGCATCTGGTCAACGGGAATTCGATCGACAAGCTGAGGCAGTCCCTGCAGGAGATTAACGACTATCTGGTCAACAGATAGCGCGTTATCATAGGAAGCAGAGTAGTGAAATTGTGATACGAAAACAGGAGGTACCAAATGAACATTGCATCAATCCTTTTATCCGTTCTCAGCATCGTGATGACATTCCTTGCAGCATTCCTGGCGCATGTCATGCAGACACGGCTTACCGGGGAGCAGCAGGAAACCATCCTGACGCTTGTCCATATTGCCGTCTATGCGGCTGAGAAGCTGTTTGGCAGTGGAGAGGGAGCGGAGAAATTCCGTTATGTGCAGAATCTGCTCAAAAAGCTGGGACTCACCGTGGACCGGGATATGCTGGATGCACTGGTAAACGCGGAGCTGCAGGAGATGGAGACAAAAGGGGCGGAGAATAAATGAAAGAGATCGTATGGGTCAATACCGGCATGAACATGCCGCTTGAGGCACTGCGGCCGCATCCGAGGAATCCCAAGGTGCATACGAAGGATCAGCTGAGGCACATCAAGAACAGTATCCTCGAATTCGGCTTTCTGGATCCCATTGGGGTCTGGGGAGAAATCGGGCAGGTGGTTGAGGGGCATGGACGCCTTGAGGCACTGCGTGAGCTTGTCAGGGAGAAGAAGATTGCGATTCCGGAGGCAGGGGTGCCTGTCCTGCGCCTGGATCATCTCACAAGTGCACAGCGGGATGCGTATATGATTGAACACAATCAGGCGACGATGGAGACGCCGTGGGAGACGGAAACGCTTGAGGAAATCCTGGCAGGCATCTCGGAAACCATTGACATGGAGGGCCTTTTCGACATTCCCATTGCCAGCATGGAGGAGCTGGTGGCAGACATGCCCGAGGAGGGCGGTGGAGATGGACCGGGAACACTTTCTCTCATCGTGCCCTGCTCGACGCAGGAGGACATGGAGGAAAAGCGACAGGCCATTGAAGCCCTGGGTATTGTCTGCAAGGCAATGGGAAGGTAACAGAAAGGGGAATGAGAGACTGCGGAAAGGAGGCGGCCATTGACCATTCAGATTGACAAGAGCATGTTTGAGGCCTATTGCCGGATGGGCTGCACCGAACAGGAAATCTGTGAAATGTTTGGCGGAATTGAGCATGACGATCTTGAGGCGTGGTGTCAAAAGGAATACGAGATGCACTTCGAACAGGTCTACAAGATGAAGCTCGGGCCGGTGAAGCTGGCGCTTAGAAAGCATCAGCTGGAGCTTTCGCAGACCAGTTCCATGATGGCCATATTCCTTGGCAAGAATATCCTGGGGCAGAGTGATCATCCGGAGCTGCCGGTGGACGGGAACATTATCAGGGAGAGCAATGAGCAGATGCTCGCTCTGGCGGATCTCATCAACCGCCCGTCCCCGGTCCGGACGCTTGAGAGCCTTGAACGGAAGAAGGAGGCAGAGGAATGATTCCATATGCACCGCTGACGGAGGATCAGGCGGACTATATTGCGCGGTCCCGGGACAGCTGGCTGAACGTCGCAGAGGGCGGGAAACGTGCCGGAAAGAACATCATTAACCTGATTGCCTGGGCAGCTGCGCTTGATGTCCATCCGGATAAGCTACATCTCTGCGGCGGAGTCAGTACTGCGGCGGTCAAGATGAACATCATTGACAGCAATGGGTTCGGTCTTTTGCACATCTTTGCCGGACGGAGCCGTATGGGCAAGTATCGTGGCCGTGAGGCCCTCTTTATCCGTTCGGTCAAGGGAGAGAAGGTCGTGATCATTGCCGGCGGGAAAAAGGCGGATGATGCCGCCAGAATTAAGGGCAACAGCTACGGTTCTGTCTATGTGACCGAGGTTAATGAATGCCATCCGACGTTTATGAAGGAATGCATTGACCGTACACTGGCATCCCGGAAGCGTCAGATTTTCTTTGATCTCAACCCGAAACCACCCTCTCACTGGTTTTATGCAGATTTCCTCAACTACCAGGACGACCTGAAGCGCAGGGGCATAAACCCGGGATACAATTACGGACATTTCACGATCCTTGGGAACCTTTCCCTGGGGGATGAACAGCTGATCCGGGAGCTTGCCAAGTATGACAAGGGAAGTCTCTGGTATCAGTCGGACATCCTGGGTCTCAGGACAGCTGCCAGTGGCCGGATCTATTCCTCATATGATCCGGCCACGATGGTCATTGATCGCAAAACTGCCATGTCAAAGCGTTACATTGACATGGCAGTTGGGGTTGATGTAGGCGGGACGGACGCCACCTGTGCAACTCTTGTGGGAGTGACTGCAAACTGGCAGGATCTCGTCTTAATCGACGGAGTCTATGACAAGCAGGGAATTTCCGACAAGATGACCGAGGCAAAGTATGCGCAGCTGATTGTGGAGCGGCTGCTGCTCTGGCAAAAGCAGTTTCCACAGCTTTCGCGTCTTTACGTCGATTCTGCAGCTAAGTTGTTCAGAACAGCACTCAAAGAGGAACTGATCCGGCGCGGCCTTGGACGGATTGCGATTCACAGCTTTGACAAGTCAGATGGCATCAATGCAAGAATCGAGCTGACGTGCATGCTGCAGATGCAGGGACGGTTTTACGTTGCCTCGCATCTTGAACGGTGGCAGGAAGCCTACATGATGGCAACCTGGGATGAACATGCCTATACGCTCGGCGAATGGGCACGGACAGACAATGGAAGCTATCCTGTGGACTGCCTTGACAGTGCGGAGTACGCCTTTTATCCGTTTGCAAGGCTGCTTGAGCGAAGCAAAGAGTGGGGGAATGCAGGAACATAATCAGAAGATGAAAGTGGGCTGGAACTTCATGATATGGAGTTCCAGCCCGCTTTTTTTCGTTCTCAAGACTACCTTGAAACGGACTGCTAAAGGCATCTGGCCCAATTTGCGAGGCCTCAGGGCAGAGAAAACAATAACGCTACACCGATCACTCAATTCTCGTCTACGGTTATCTCAACTCCGGCCTTGAATCTGATCACATATCCATGATCCTCAACGATAACGCTGTCAAGATAACGGATGACCAGGTCATTTTCAAAGAGCACCATGTGTCCATCCTGGAGTACACCGGATGGTACATGGTATTGTGTCCGCCTGAAGAAATCCTCATAGTCGTAACAGGCACCATCCCCGTTTTCCGCTTCATTTGACATACCCGTCATCTGATCGATCAGCTCCAGCAGGATACGAAGCTGGATCTCATGCCTGGCGTGCTCTGCCCGCTGCGCACACAGTGCATTTTTCTGGTCTTGGATGGATATGATCTGTTCCTTGAGAGAATCCACCTCTTTGAGGCTTTCATCTGTCTCTGATTCAGTCTCTGCCTCGGGTCCATCTGCTGCATATGCAACTTTCTCTATGGTGGCCGTCAATTGATCCATGCGACTTTCCATCTGATCCTGCTGCGTACTCAGAGCAGAGAGAAGCGCGTCAATCTTTTCGATCTCAGCATTCCGGAGATGATCCTGGGAAGCGATCAGGGCGGGTTTCATCTCGGGCAGTCTGTTGAAAGCCGTGAGCACCACTTTCTGAATCTCTGTTTCCTTTACAATTCTGAGGTCACACCGATTGCTCGCATTCTCTTTCGTGTTGCTTTTCTTTACCATCGCCCGTTGCCTGCAGCGCCAGTCTGTCAGAGCCTCATTCGGCTTCACATACCGTTTCAGAATCCGTCCGCATTTTCCGCATATCAGTCGTCCGTTTAATGCGATCCGCCTGCCAAACCGAAGCTTTCCGGGGTCAAGCATCAGTGCTGACCGTCTTTTTCGTTCGCACTGTACCTGGTAGTAGACAGCTTTGGGTACGATTGGTGCATGATCATCCTCGACAAAGTACTGAGGCAGAGCACCGGTATTCCTGACGCTCTTATGCGTCAGGAAATCTTCCACGTAATACTTCTGCATGAGCAGATCTCCGCAGTATTTCTCGTTTTCCAGAATGCTCTGGACGGTGGACGGATACCAGGTGTTCCCGCCTGCGGGGGTTGTGATATTTTCCTCCATGAGTTCCTGACAGATTATGTTGGGACTGAAGCCCTCAAGGTACAGACGATAGATGCGCCTGACCACCTCTGCTTCTCCCGGCACGATCTCGTATCCTTTGGTTCCCTTCTGGTATCCAAGGAACACACTATAGTTCAATCGGCCTCGGCCTTCCTGAAAACCGAACCGGATGCCCATTTTGACATTCTGGCTGGTACTGGCGCTTTCCTGCTGGGCAATGGAAGCCAGAATGGTGATCATCAGCTCACCGGAGGCTTCCATTGTATTGGTGGACTCCTTTTCAAAGATGATGGGGATGCCCAGTGCTTTCAGCTTGCGAATATTGGTGAGACAATCCAGTGTGTTCCGGCTGAACCTGGAGATGGATTTCGTGATCACCAGATCAATTTTTCCCTCCTCACAATCCCGGATCATCGCACTGAATTGCTGTCGGGTTTTTACCTGTGTTCCGCTGATGCCTTCATCCGAGTACCGTTCTTATCCGGAACGTTTTCAGGCCAAAATCTACCTCCAAAATATGAAAATGGCGGGGAAAATCCCCACCGAAATGAGGTGTCAAGGCATTACGCCAATGAAGTTGTAGAACACCGTGATTTCGTTCTGCCTCTTTCCATTTATCTTGACAGGCTCATGTACTTCAACCCGCTGGATGAAATTCGCCACGATCTCATCCGTCAACTCCGTGATTACAGAGAAGCGCTTCACCAGCCGTATAAACTGCTCTGCTCCGTCGGTCTTTTCCTTCTCCTTGTTGATCGCTGTCTGGATTTCATCCAGCCTTCTCCGCAGGGTAGCCTGTTCGCCCTCGTAAGTGGCGAGCATGGTGGCGAAGCGTTCCGGCGAAAGGTCGCCGAGGACTTTGCT
>JAFUZM010000362.1 GCA_017476605.1 Clostridia bacterium | reverse complement strand
GAAGTGTTGATTGATTTTCGATCTTACCCTGTCCAGCGAGCACTGGAGATCCTTCTGCAGGATCGTTCTACGGGGAAAAACATCATCTGGGCGACGGATCCGCCGGGAGATTTGCCTGACTGTACCGATAAGCAACCTATCACCCTGGAACAGCTGCGGGAGACAGACTACCGGATTATTCAGCCCCGGAAGATGAAGGGAAACAGCGAGCAGCAGGAGCGGACGAAGAAAAAAGGTGAAGTGTTCACCCCGGCCTGGGTTTGCTGCATGATGAACGACTTTCTGGATGAACAGTGGTTCAGACGAAAGAGCCGACTTCCCAGCAAAGTGATTGGGCAAACATGGGAAAACCTGAAAGAGCCTATTTTCTTTCCCAAAGGCCGCAGATGGCAGTCCTATGTAGATTCCAGACGACTGGAGATCTGCTGTGGAGAAGCACCTTTCTTGGTCAGCCGGTACGACAGCGCCACGGGAGAGATTCTTCCGGTTTCCCGGCGCATCGGTTTGCTGGATCGGAAGTTCCGGGTGATTAACGAGAACGCGGAGGATGAGAGAGAGTGGCTGAAGTGGGCCAGGCGTGCGATCCAGAGCACATACGGATACGAGTATCAGGGGGATAACCTGCTACTAGCCAGGATCAACATCCTCCTGACGTTTCAGGAGTACTATGAAGCACAGTGGGAACGGATGCCCACGGACAGAGATTTAACGGATGTGGCTACAGTGATCTCTTGGAATCTGTGGCAGATGGACGGACTGAAGAAAACAGTTCCCTTCGGAAAGCCATATCAGGAAGCGGAGCAGATGAAGATGGATCTGTTCCCGGATGAAGAGAAGCCAGAGATAGCTACACCGTGCAGGATTCGGGATTGGCAAGGGCACACCGGACACATGTTTTCGACGATGAGGGAAGGAGCGCATCCCATGAAGTTTGACTATATTATCGGAAATCCACCGTATCAGGATGAGACGCTTGGCGATAACAAAGGTTTTGCTCCACCAATTTACGATAAATTCATGTCTGAGTCTTACGATGTTGGCGAGAGAGTAATGCTAATTCATCCTGCTCGATTCCTTTTTAATGCAGGCTCTACACCCAAGAAATGGAATGAGCAGATGCTTGCAGACAAGCACTTAAAAGTTGAGTACTTCGAACAGGTCAGCAGTAAAGTTTTTAGTAATACCGATATCAAAGGTGGAGTGGCTGTTACTTACCATGATAAAACCAAAGAGTTTGGAGCAATTGGAGTGTTCACTCCATTCTCTGAGTTGAATCTTATTTTGAATAAGGTTATAAACAGCTCGGGCTTTGAATCTTTTTCTAAGATTGTTATTACAAGAACTGCATACAGGCTTACGGATAAAATGCATGCTGATCATCCTGAAGCATTGGGTCAATTGAGCGATGGGCATGCATATGATATGTCAACAAATATCTTTGAACGACTGCCACAAATCTTTTATTCAACGAAACCAACAGACACACATGACTATATTCAGATTCTTGGCAGAGAAGGAAATGAAAGAATATACAAATACATTCGAAGAGACTATGTGAATCGAGTTGTTAATTTGGATAAATACAAGGTCTTCCTTCCAAAAGCAAATGGAATAGGTGCTTTTGGTGAAATACTATCAGGGCCAGTTCTTTCAGAACCAGGAGTTGGTGCAACGGAAACTTTCCTTAGTATTGGAATATATGATACCGAAGCAGAGTCGATATCGACATTAAAATATATAAAATCCAAGACTGTTAGGGCCTTGCTTGGGATTCTGAAAAAAACACAGGATGTTACTCCAGAGAAATGGAAGTATGTTCCTCTCCAAGATTTCACTGCCAATTCCGACATTGACTGGACAAAGTCCATATCCGAGATCGACCAGCAGCTCTATCGAAAATACAACTTCTCCGCCGATGAGATTGCATTCATCGAATCCCATGTAAAGGAGATGGAATAAAATGCCGATGCGAGCGCCGAACATCAAAACCTTTTCTGTCGTAGAACCAATGATCTACGCCTATGATACTCCCGGAGTCATCTATCATGATGGCTGGATCAAGATCGGCTATACGGATAAGCAGACGCCAGAAGATCGGATCAAGCAACAAAGCAACACCATCGATATTGTCACACGGCTGCTGTGGAAGGGCTTTGCCCGGTATACCGATAATTCCGGGGACAGCTTCCATGACTCTGATTTTCATGCTTTCCTAGAGTTTAACAAGGGAATCGAGCGGAAAGACGGCGACGAGAAGAAAAAAGAATGGTTCCACATCGATAAGAATACTTCCCGGGACTATTTCGATGAGTTTGCAGCCCGGGGAACCATGGACCGGCACGAGCAGAAAGTTGCCTATACCCTGCGCCAGGAACAGGCAGAGGCGGTCCGTATGACGAAGGATTTCTTCCGTTCCGGAGGAACCGAGTTCTTGTGGAACGCTAAGCCGCGCTTTGGCAAGACGCTGACTACTTATGACCTGATCCTTCAGATGGAACTGACGAACGTGCTGATCGTCACTAACCGTCCGTCGATTGCCAATGCCTGGGCGGAGGATTTCCAGAAGTTCATCGCCTGGAAAGCGCCGCTGTACTTCGTGTCCGAAACAGACGCACTGGCCAATAAACCAGGTGTGATTAGCCGTGAGGAATATCTGCGGAGAAATGACGCAGCAGGAGAAGGTGGCTATAAGGGCATGGTCGCCTTTGAATCGCTGCAGGGTATTAAGGGATCTACCTACTTTGGCGGCAACTATGACAAGCTTGGCTGGATGGCCAAGGAATATCGGGACAACCATAATATCGTTCATCATGGGGTGAAGTTCGATCTGCTGGTCATCGATGAGGCACAGGAAGGCATCGAGACCATGCGGACAGAGCGGGCCTTCAATAATATCGACCGGAAATATACGCTCTATCTCTCGGGAACGCCTTTCCGTCAGTTGGCCTCTGCCCGGTTTACCCGGAGTCAGATTTTCAACTGGTCTTATGCAGATGAGCAGGAACGTAAGGCTTCCTGGACTGGAATCGACTATAACCCCTATGAGCCCCTGCCAAGGTTGTCCATGTTTACCTATCAACTCTCCAATATGATCCGGGAACGGATCGGAGGGCCTGCCGATTTTGATAAGGAAGAATCCACTGACTATGCTTTTGACCTGAACGAGTTCTTTGCCACAAACGAAAACGGCAAATTCATTCACGAGTCTGATATCAAGAAATTCCTTCATGCCCTGTCTACGCAGGAGAAGTATCCCTTTTCCACACCGGAGTTGCGCCAGGAGCTTTCTCATACCCTTTGGTACATGAACCGAATCCAGAGTGTGGAAGCGCTGGAAAAACTGTTGAAAGACGATGAAGTTTTCAAGGAATACCATGTAATCAAAGTAGTTGGCGATGGCAGCACCAATGAGGATGCGGATGTCTCCGCCAAAAAGAACTTTGACCGTGTGAAGGAAGCCATCGCTACGCATGAAAAGACTATCACCCTGACAGTGGGTCAGCTGACGGTTGGGGTCACCGTGCCGGAGTGGAGCGGTGTGCTGATGCTCTGTAACCTGAAGAGCCCCTCGTCTTATATGCAGGCAGCTTTTCGGGCGCAGAATCCCTGTATGTATACCGTGGATGGCGTGACCTACCAGAAGGAAACCGCATATGTCTTTGACTTTGATCCTGCCCGCACTCTGATAATTTACGACGAGTTTGCTAACAATCTGAACGCGGACACAGTGAACGGAAGAGGAACGACCGAGGAGCGGAAACAGAATATCCGTCGGTTGCTGAACTTCTTCCCAGTACTTGGCGAAGACGATGAGGGCAGCATGGTGGAGTTGGATGCGGCTTCTGTCCTTTCCATCCCGAGAAAGCTGAAATGCGAGGAAGTTGTCCGTTCCGGATTTATGTGCAACTATCTGTTTAACATCGGAAATGTATTCGGTGCACCGGCTGCAATCCGTGAAATTGTAGAAAAACTCCAGAAGGCACAGGAAGAGAAGAAAAAGGATAATCAGGAAGCGCTGGATCATCTCTCCGATGTTCAGGTGGACGAGAATGGAGAGGTTGAAGTTCCGAATGAGATCGTGATCGGTCAAGCACAGCAG
This sequence comes from Clostridia bacterium, assembly GCA_017476605.1. Lineage (GTDB taxonomy): Bacteria > Bacillota > Clostridia > Christensenellales > Aristaeellaceae > Ventricola. The sequence continues at coordinate 7,946 of JAFUZM010000362.1, read as the reverse complement.
TTCTTTGGCGACAAGATTTTTGAGGATGTGCCTGAGATTCTGGAACAGGCCGAAACGATTCTACATAACAGTGAAACACCTGCATATCATGAGACACCCGTCCTCCAGAATCATCTGCAGCAGATTGCGGAAAGCGTAAAGGAAGCCGTCAAAGAACGTGTCGCTCCGGTCATGGAGGATTACGATCCGAAGAAAGCAGCCAGGAATCGCATCGAAACCCAGGTTGAACGGGAGATCGATAATTCTTTCCAGAAGCTGGCGGACGATTACAAGCAGGAAGAGAATATTGCCCGGGCAGAACTTGAACGGCAGCGGCAGGAAGCAAACACCGAAGCACAGGTGGCTCAAGCGGAAGAAGCATACCATGATCGGATGAAGGATCTGCTGGAAGCGACTATGCAAGCTGCGAAGGCAGAGATTCAAAAGACAATGGATCAAAAGCCCACCGAGGTCATCGAAAGGCTGGAGAAGAACAAAGCTGAGTCAGCCAAGCGGGACGCTGAAGAAGAAATCCGTGCGCACCTGCGCGGGTTCTCCAGAACGATCCCGAGCTTCATTATGGCCTATGGGGATGAGCAGCTGACCTTGGCCAACTTTGACGATTATACAGAGGACGATGTGTTCTTGGAGGTCACCGGGATCTCCGAAGAGGACTTCCGCTTCCTGCGCGATGGCGGCGACAGGGTTAATCCGGACACAGGCGAGATGGAGCACTGGGAAGGACATCTGTTCGACGAGACGGTCTTCAATGATTCCATTCAGGAGTTCCTCCACAAGAAGAACGAGCTTGCCAATTACTTTGATGAATCCCATGCGGAGGATATCTTCGATTATATTCCCCCGCAGAAGACCAATCAGATATTTACGCCTCGCCGGGTTGTGAAGATGATGGTGGACGCGCTGGAGAAAGAGAACCCCGGCTGCTTTGATGATCCCAACGCAACCTTTGCAGATCTGTATATGAAATCCGGGTTATACATTACCGAGATCGTCAAACGGCTGTATAGTAGCAATTCAATAAAAAAGGCAATCCCGGACGACAACTTCAGAATTCGGCATATTCTGCAAAAGCAGGTGTACGGTATGGCCCCAACCCGGATCATCTATCTGATCGCAACGAATTTCATTCTAGGATTTGATGACACTTTGAAAGCGGAGACACACAACTTTGTGCAGGCGGATGCTGCAGATGCAGCGAAAAACGGTATGTTGGCTCAGCTGGTGGATGAAAGCTTTGGGCAATAGTAGCAAAGAGGGAACGCAGGAGGGTGAGCCATATGAACGACACCATTGTTAAGCTGAAGACTGTAGCGGATTTGCAGACTGAATCCGCAAAGTTCTTCATTGATGCTTATCAGAGAGGATATCGCTGGACAGAAAACGAGGTGCGCGATCTGTTGGACGATATCCGAGAGTTCAGTCATGTCAAAAGACCGGATGATGGCACCTTCTATTGCCTTCAGCCGATCATTGTGACAAAAGCAGAAGATGGTGTTTCTTGGAAGGTAATTGACGGGCAGCAGCGCCTAACGACGTTATTCCTGATTTATTCCTTTTACTGGATTGCAGAAAGCCCCTTCATGCGCGGAAATTTACCATTTTCTCTTTCCTACAGCAACAAGCCCAAACTGCAGGAATGCCTGTTGCAGTTCACAGAAAAATCCTATTCCAGTTCAGAAACAGTTGAGCGGGAGATGGCTGGTTATGAAAGCGATATAGACTGCTATTATGTACTAGAGGCATATAAGTCCATTTGTGATTTCTTTCAAAAACTTGTTCGTGATCCAAATACAAAAAACGAGATCACGGATATGAAGAAAATCTTCGATACCAACATGAAGATTATCTGGTACGAGATCACAAACTGCGATGTCTCTATGGAAGTTTCCATTTTTTCTAAAATAAACATGGGTAAGATTGCGTTGACAAACGCGGAGTTGATTAAGGCCTTGCTGCTGAAAAGTGATGGAAATGATTCTGAAATTCTCGCTTCCACGCAGATGAACATCGCAGTGAAATGGGATGAGATTGAAGCCCAGCTGTCGGAGGAAGATTTTTGGAGTTTCCTTGTAAATGAAAAGAGGGAAGATACCTCCTACGCTACCCGAATTGATTTTATCTTCCACGTGATGGCCAGAGAGCTGAATGAAGGAATTCTCTCCGAAGCAAATAAAGCTTATCCCAATGAAGAATCCTATACTGTTTCTGAAAGCGTAAATAGGGATAAGTTCTCCTTCTATGTTTTCAGCAACTACATGCGGCTCCTGCAGAGACATCCAGATGTTTATCAGACAGAAGGTCAGAATTATGTTGAAAACATATGGGATGGGATTTGTGAGTACTACAGGATGTTTAAAGACTGGTACAGAAATGTCAGTTGGTATCACATGATCGGTTTCCTGGTGGAAACTTCAAGCAAGAACTACATTGATCAGATCCTGGAATTAAGTAGGCTTTACAGAAAAGATTCCGAAAAAAGCGGAGAAGGCCATAAAGAACATTTTGAAAATGAATTGCGTCGGGCGATTATCCTGGAAGTATTCGAAGCGGATGCTGTTGACAAAGAAAAATGTCTCGAATTTATCGCGGCACTGGATTATGCGAAGAAGCCGGAAGATATTCGGAAGACACTTCTTCTCTATAATATTGCTTACCTTGAATCCTGCGAAGAAAATGGGAGGTTCCCCTTTGAAAAGTACAAGGACGAGAAAGTATTTTGGGATCTGGAGCATATTAACGCCGTAGCGGATACCCGTCCGGATGATGATCGCCGTGATTCTGAAGACAATCCCAGATTGCAATGGCTTCAGAAAGCACTTTCAATTCCAGATATTGAAAAGATCAAAACAGTTGATGGCAGAGAAGTTCAGCTGCTGATTCAGTCAATTATTACCAACAAGTATTACCTGTCAAAATACCAGCCAAACACGAGGGATTTTACGCAGGTCTATGACGCGGTGATCAGCTACTTCAGCGAGACGAGTGAGACAGATAATTCCATTGGTAATCTGACCTTGTTGGATGGCGGGACAAATCGCTCCTACAAAAATGACGTATTTCCACTGAAACGCAGAACAATTCTAAAGAAAACCATGAGCGATGTATTTATCCCTCTCTGTACACGAAAAGTGTTTATGAAGGGATTTGCTGAATCTGGAGATCTGCTAAAGTGGCGGGTGCCTGATAAAAAAGCATACATTAATGACATTCATGAGTGTATTTGCAAATACCTGAGACTGGAGGAGAAGAGCCATGAATCCTGAAACAATCAGTAAGACGAATGCTACTGACGAGAGCTTCTGGGGACTTCTCAGTAAATCCGGACAGGAGTTTGCTATTTACATCCCTCGTATTCAACGGGATTACGCGCAGGGACGTACAGACCCGACAACCGAGCAGATCAGGGACAGGTTTGCAACTGACCTGCTGGACAGTCTGGCTAACTACCAGGAAGGCAGAACTCTGGATGTGAACTTTATCTATGGAAACATAGAGGAGGATGCAGGTATAAAGCGTTTTATACCTATTGATGGCCAGCAAAGACTTACGACTTTGTTCTTGCTTCACTGGTATTTTGCCGTTTATTCCGGAAGGATTGATTCCGATCCGGAGGTGAAGAAGCGGCTTCTGCAATTCCAATATGAAACTCGTAATGTGACTGGTAAATTCTGCAGGAATCTGACGGAGTATGTAAGAATTGACTTCAAAACGCTTCCTCAGGAAAAGTTGGTATCTGATGTCATCAAAAACTATTACTGGTTCTTTTCGGATTTTGAGAATGATTCCTCGATTCGGGGAATGCTGGTAATGATTGATACCATTCATGAGAAAACACTGTCATTGATCAAGAACGGAGTCTCTGTTGATCACTTCTTCGATCTGCTCACATCGGATCATGCGCCGATCCGGTTTCTGTATCTGAATATTAATGATGTTGGACTGACAGACAGCATATATATCAAAATGAATGCTCGTGGCAAGGCGCTTACACACTTTGAGAATTTCAAGGCGCAGTTGCGCTCATACTTATCTGACGACGAAGAGTTTGCAAGTCAGTTTATCGACAGCATTAATGGAAAATGGTCAGAATTCTTCTGGACTCCTGACTATCGAAAGATGGTTAGAGATCCGCTGAGCGGCAAGGATAAACTGAGCACGACTTTCGATGCTCAGATGATGAAATTCTTTCGGTTTTGTATGCTGATGGACTATATTATCAGTGTGGATGAAGAGGCTATTGTCAACAATCAGAAGAATATTCGTGACACTCTCAGAGACTTACTGAAGGAACAGGATTATATCTTTACTACCAGATTATTCCGGGATGGTTTCAAGGACGTATACAAGCTTTCTTCTGGACATGCCGTTCTTGGACCGGAGACTTTTCAACGGATCAACAAGCTGCTGAATGTTCTGGCGAAAAGACAACGGGATACTGGCACCATCGTATTTACTACGGATGCTGAATTTCAGAAAACCTATATAGATGAGACACGGGCCTTCTGCAGGCTGATCGGGATTTCCGATGAGCGTGCTCTTTCTAACGAAGAACAGATCATCCTTTTCGCAGAGTATGCTTTCCTGATAAAACATGCGGACGATAAGGAGTTCTCTTTCGATAAAGAAGTCGAGTTGAGCAGATGGCTCCGACTGGTTTATAACCTGGTTCGACCGACGTTGAATCTGCAGTTGGATATCTTCTTTTCCATGATTCGATCAGTATACCGTCTGGTAATGGATGGATCTGCTATGACTTGCAATGAGTATATGAGCAGACTTCTACGCAGAAATTATCGACAAGGCACGATGTTTACATTTACCGAATCTCAAGTTGTGGAAGAATCCATAAAGGCAATCCTGATCAAGAATGATCTCAAGTGGAAACAGGCAATCGTCGAATCAGAGAAAACGTTCATGGATGGACAGACAGGAGCACTGTTTGAGTTTACCGGTCTGGTAGATCAGTATGAACAAGATGTTACTGAATACGAACTGAACCATAATGATGCCGACTTCATTGACGATGTTTCAGGAATTTTATCTGGGATCGACGGAAACAGTCAGCAGTACCATTCTTTCATCAATTTCCTGCAGAAGTTTAATATGCTGTTTGACGAGAATGGCGTTGTGAAAGAAGTAGATGAGTCGGCATTGTTCAGAAGAGCATTGCTTTGCTACGGAGGGAAAGAAAGCTATCTGCTTCCCCCGGGCAAGGCAATTCAGAGTTTTCTGGATAACAATGACCGTGACTTTGGCTTTAAGCGCTTGCTCAGAGACAGAAACAGCGGAAAACGTGTCATTCTGAAGGAACTGATGGATAACATCTTCGTTGACCAGCCGATCTGTGATCAACTGCAGCAAATCATTGAAAACGCTACCTTTGATGAGGATAACCGCTGGAAGTATCACTTTGTAAAAATGCCGGAGATCCTGTCTTGCGTATCTAAGACGGGAGACATCAATAAGGATCCTCAGGGCAAGTGGGTGTTCCTGACCGCACAGCGTTTCATTCGAAAACTCAACAATGATGATATCCTACTGCTCACCCGGACGCAGACCAATTCGACCAACCGGGAGCTGTATTCATACGTTCTATTCTTGAAAGCTAGGAAACAGGGGTACAAGATTTTCTACCGGGAAGATTACACGGATGGCGCGGAAAAGTATGCGTATTACACAAATCATCAAGGGAAAGAGATTCAGATAGTCTACAAGAAAAAAGAGAACGTTGGTTATGCCTTTATTGCTAGAGAAATGGATGGCACGGAAGTTATCTACCATCAATCTATGGAAGCAATGCTGGACCATATTCAAAAGACTGTCAAGGAAGAGGAATGAAGATGGTTGGGAAATATAAGGTGATTACCCTCTGTGGCAGTACTCGCTTCAAGGATGCTTTCATGGAAACCCAGAAGCGTCTGACTCTGGAGGGGAACATCGTCATCAGCGTAGGCCTGTTCGGACACTCTGGTGACGACGAAGTCTGGACAGACGGTACCAAGGAGATGTTGGACGATATGCACCGAGCTAAGATCGATATGGCGGATGAGATTTTCGTCATCAATGTCGGAGGCTATATCGGAAGCAGTACACGGTCAGAGATCGAATATGCAAAGGCAACAGGAAAGCTGATCCGATACTTGGAGGATACGATTTAAACTTTGAGTTCAATGCTTTTTCACGGAATGCATGGTATTCTTTCAAAGGCCAGGTATGGCAAAGGGTGCTCGCAAGTGGATCTCTGTTGAGTCGAGAGGAATGCTTGATGGCCTAAAAGGCAGGTCGACATCAGGCAGGAATGGATAGAAAGTATGGTTTAATTATGGAATTTGTTAACGTTGATTACCGCACCAACTACCTCCATTCTGAAGAAATGGGCTGGGGTGTTGGAGAAGTTACAGGCTGGCTGGGCGAGGATGCAATAATCGCCGTTTTTGAAGATGGTCGAAAAAGAGAGTTGTCTCTTTCTCATTATCAGATAGAGCACGGCTTTCATTTTGTTCAACCAGTTCTGAGTGGAGAATGCCTGACGTATCTTAACTCAAGAGGTATAGAGCACCTTGTACACTTTACCCATATCGACAACGTCCCTCGTATCATAAAAGAGGGGGTCAGGCCTCGTTCATTACAAGAACCCATGGGAATCTGGTCAGATGATCAACGTTTAGATGGAAATACTGACTATAGTTGCTTTTCACTTTCCTATCCAAATTATAGGATGCTATATAAGAAAAATAAGGTTGGCGAGAAGGCATACCACCAGTATGTTATCCTGCTCATCGATCCATCTGTGCTCGCAGTGCTTCCAAGTGAAAAAGTAATGTACTTCCAGAACAATGCAGCATCAACCTTATCGAAAAAGAATCAGGACAGATATGGGATTAATGCCTTGAAATTGCTATTTGCTGATGAAGTAACGAGCAATGAGGGCATAATTATAAAAAGATCTGAACAGAACATTTCCGATGAATACACCACGGATCCGCAAGCAGAAATACAGATAAGCGCCATCATTCCAGCTCAGTATATCAAAAAAATAGTAACGCGGGACGAATCCGCCGAAAAATGGCTGCACGCTATAGTTCCTAATAGAGAGATCAGTATCCATTCAGACGCAAGTTATTTCTGGCCCCGGAATTGTTGGTCGGTTTATGAGACAAAGCGCATGTCTGGAGGTGAGAGATAATGGCCGTCAGACCTGTGTTTGTTGTGTGTAATGATCCTCCATACACGAAGTCAGAAGAAATAAGCTTTAAATACTATTCAGGAATGGCATTGTCGCAAGCTCAAAAGTCAATTCAAAGTCTGCATCAGGCGTGTGAAGATCTTTTCCCAGAACTTGCGGGTAAGATCATAGAGGTGTCAACAAAATCGACAATTCCATTAGGAATTAAACTTAGCGCGTTCAATCTACAATACAAAAGTCCAGATGAGTTTCATTTCTCTGTTGAAAATGTATTTCAAGCAGGAAAGTGTTTCGAGAATGGTGAACAGTATACTGATTTGCTTGTGGCATCAGCATACGAGGCGAAAAAAGATCCTCGGATCCAAGAAAGCGGGAATATAATCTCTTTTAAACTAGCTGATGAGGTGTTTCCAATTGAACCGAAAACTTTTTTCTATGATTGGGTCTATGTGAATGCTTTGTTCCAAAATGAAGAATTGGCTAACGAGGTTGTAAAATTCGACGCGTTTACGGACATTGCTTTCAACCCAAAGAAATCAATTAATTGTCAAGCCCAATCAGCAAGTCTATTTGTATCGCTAAAAAGAATGGGACTACTTGAGCAAGCTGTGTCCAGCAAAGAGGAGTTCAAAAGGATCGTTTATGCTTCAGAGCAAAATGAGCATTCGGGCGAACAACTATCACTTTTTGATTATTATGAATGATAACAAGGAGGAAGAGAAAATGGGTCTGAGTAGTTTTGTAGCAAAGGAACCGAGGG
>JAFUZM010000361.1 GCA_017476605.1 Clostridia bacterium | reverse complement strand
TTATAGAGCTTGTTGTAAATCTTGTTGGAATCTTGTTGGGGAGGAAGCTTCAAACAAGAATGAGTAAGTCGCGTGAAGAAAATGTAATGGCTTTCCTTGCATGTATTTCGTTGTAGAGCTTGTTGTAAATCTTGTTGGAGAGGAAGCCTCAAACAAGAATGAGCAAGTTGCGTGAAGAAAATGCAATGGTTTTCGTCCATGCATTTTGCAGTGGAGCTTGTTGTAAATCTCGTTGGAAGTTTTCCAAAAGTCACTACGCCAAAAGACCAAGTTGCTCAAAAAAGGAGGTAAAACATGGGAAATACACATGCACCGTATACCAAGGCAGAAAAGGACGCAGTCCTTGCAAGACTTCTTCCACCAGCATCAGAATCAGTTGCTGTCGTTTCAAATGAAACGGGAATCTCTATTCCTACTCTTAAGAAATGGCTGGAGGATGCCCAGGCTGAGACTCTGCGCGAAGAGGGAGATGGTGCAAAACTCAGCGTAGATCAAAAGTTCCAGGTCGTTCTTGAGACTGCCATGCTGGATGAATATGCCCTTGAAGAATACGCCAGAGAACATGGACTCTGTGCTCAGAACATTAAGGAATGGATTCAAAACGCCCGATTCAGCAACAATTCTGGAGCCAGCACTCTCGAAAAATACAAAGAAGCTAAAGCCGGAAAAAAGGAGACCGAGAAACAGGCCAAGGCGTTAAAGCAAGAGCTTGCAAACCTAAAAAAGGACATTGACGCAAAGAACAAGATGATTGCGGAGCAGGAAGCCATCATTAACCTTCAAAAGAAAATATGGAACCTGAACAGCTGAGAAAATGGTACAGGCTGAGGGCACCGGAGGATCGTCTTTACGATGTGACGAAGATAGACGAGTACTTGCTGTACTTTTGCCGGGGAGCGTTTTCTTTTGAGCGTATCGTCACATCGTGCAATCTCCGGAATCGTTATGACAAGTGACTGCGAAGCTGCAAAAAGAATACGTGACGGACTTGAAGGACAGAAAGCTGCGAATCAAGCGGGGGATGACTGCCGATCAGAAAGAGGGGGACAGGATGTATGTGATGATGGATGTTGAATGGATGCTGGGAAACCCGGATCGCATTACTCAAATTGCAGGCATTCGCTTTGATGAGCACTACCAGATTCACGGCTCCTTTTTTGAGCGTATCGCACCGAAATCAGGCGCTCAGATTGATTGGGGTCAAGTATGCTTTAACGGGGGTTCCAGACGGGATTTTTTAAATGGGAGGAAAGTCCGGGACGTGTACCAAATGCTGGACACGTGGCTTGATGCAAAGGATGTACTCCTCTGGTGGAATCAGGACGGAATGATACACTTTAAACAGTGTGAAAAGTACATGGAGATGCATCTTCCAAATAGAGCGTGTGTCATTGGAGATCAGGTGCGAAGATGTTTCAGGGGACGGGAATTTAAAAAGGCCAATCCGTATACACTTTGTAAAGCCAGATCCATTCCGTGTCCGGAGCCTATGCATCATTCCTATAACGATGCGATGACCATCATCAATCTTTTGAGGGGAATGCATCTTCAGGTAAGCAAAATTGCGTATTCGACCAAGCCGAAACAAAAAGAGAAAGCAAAGTTTGTCATGCTTGAGGATGGGCTGGTTCACCGGGCGGATTGCCCGAAATGTACGGGACAACAGGTCAAGGTTCCCTATTATTCGATCAACGAATGCCTGACGGAAAAGGCCTGCTCGTGCTGTGCAAAGGCCAAGGCGGAGGCGATTCGGGAAAAAGAGAATGCCTTCTTATTCAGCGCAAAGGGGAAAGAGAAGATCGTGCATTTTCCTGACTGCAGGGATGCAGCCCGGATTGATGAGGCAAATCTCTCGGCGTTCAGAACGCTCAATGATGCGAAGCAGTGCGGCTACCGTCTGTGCAAAACCTGTTGCTCTATAGAACGAATGGTCAGCAGACAGAAGGAAGAGCTGGAACGGTATGCTGCTCAAAATGCGCTCACGTTTAAAGTGGAGAGCGGTCTGATGACGGTCATTTCGAGACGGGATGAATGGATCATCAGAATTGAAGAGGAAACAGGCAAACTGAGACTATATCATCGGAGCAGCGGTGGACATCGGAAAGAGGAAACGGATCTCTCAGACTATCATTTGCAGAAATGGTATGAAAAGACCAGTTTGGAATACTTTGAGTATATTGCCAAACATGATGAGTATGATGAAAACCGAGATAAAGAGATGAGAAAGAACGTTGAATCCCGAGACAATGAGACAAGACGAAACGATGAAACGCATAAGATGAAACGGAAGCAAAAGTACAAGCGGACTCGGGTCAGCTATGATGACTTTGAGGATGATGACTTTGATGATGACGATTCTATGGATGCTCTGCCCTGAGACAGAAGCGTATAGGGGAATCTGAAATCATCATGGAGACAGGAAAGCGGAGAAGCTGGCCTGTTTGCGCAGCAAACCGTCTGTCAGGGAACGAGCACTGACATTACTACGCCGAAAGACCGAGGTGCTCGTCAGAGGATTTGGCTTGCTTGAGCGGCAAACAGTTGGCAGTTAACGAGCACTGACATTACTACGCCAAAAGACCAGGCTGCTGGAAAGAGGATTTGGCCTGTTTGCGAAGCAAACAGCTTGTCAGGGAACGAGCATTGACCAACATTATTACGCCGAAAGATCAGGCTGCTCGAAAGAGGAGAAAAAGCATATGAGAAAAGAGAACATTGCAATGCTTCAGGATACCCTGGATATACTTGATAGAGGCTGGTATCAGCTGCACGGGGAAATCATTCCCCTGAAGCTTTCCCATTCTCAGATGGAAGAGGTTCAGGTATATCTTCCCCGGGACGTTGAGGCCGTTTGTGCAGCAAAGGACTTTGAACATCTTCATGTACCTGGACGGTGCGCCTATGGCTGCGAAAACGCTGATTCGTACTCGCTGGCGCGAAAGCGGGCAGAGCAGCTTTCAGATCAGCTGAGGCAGAAAGGTGCAAAGCCCATCCTGGTACTTAACCTTGCGAATCCCGTCAATCCGGGTGGCGGAGTGCGCCGCGGTGCAAGAGCACAGGAGGAGGATCTGTGCAGGAAAAGCTCACTGCTGGTGTCCCTTGAGAGCAAGAGGGCAAAGGCCTACTATGAGTACAATCGGGCACTTGAAACCTATATGGGCTCGGATGCCGTGATGATCCATCCCCAGGTGGAAATCATCAAGGATGAAAACGGCGAGCTGCTTCCGGAGTCGGTCATTGTTGCCGTTATGACCTGCGCTGCCCCTATGCTTTCACATGGCATGGAGGGAATGTCCGAGCAGCAGTATGAGGCACTGGTCTATCATCGCATCACCGGGATGCTGAAGGTGGCGGCGTATCTTGGGTACCGCTATCTGGTGCTGGGGGCCTTTGGCTGCGGTGCATTCCGGAACGATGCCCACATCGTCTCAGATCTGTTCTACAGGGCTCTGAAGGAGTTTGACTTTGACGGGATGCGGGCATCTGACATGTTCCGCAGGATCGACTTTGCCGTTCTGAGCCGCAGCGAGGAAATGTATAACTTTAATGAGTTCAGCCGGAACTTCTCCGATTTTTACCGGGATGAGGATCAGAAGGAAACAGATGGGGCGCTGGAGCAGAAAAAGGCGAACGAAGTTCGCCTGGATGCAATCCGGGGCTGCATCTTTGGCGGAGCAGTCGGAGATGCACTGGGATATCCGGTGGAATTCCTGCAGGAAAATCAGATCTTCAGCCGGCATGGAGCAAAGGGAATTACGGCCTATAGGAAGGATCCGTCCACCGGAAAGGCACTGGTTTCGGATGATACCCAGATGACGCTGTTTACGGCAAACGGACTGCTGGTGGGGGATACAAGAGGTGCCCTGCGCGGGATCCGGAGCGAGCCAAGAGTCTATGTGATGGATGCGTACAAGGACTGGCTGAGGACGCAGCAATGGCCTATGGATGAAGCCATTCGGCGGGAGCAGCGGCCAGGCAATGAACGGTCCTCATGGCTTCTGGATGTCCCGGAGCTGTATTCAAGGCGTGCACCCGGGAATACGTGTCTTTCTGCCCTTCGGGATGGAACGGAATATGAAGACTATGTGAAGGCACAGAGGAATCAGAGTAAAGGCTGTGGCGGCATCATGCGTGTGGCCCCGCTGGCGGTCCGCTATCAGGCGGATGACATTGGGACGCTGGATATGGAAGGTGCCCAGCTGGCTGCCATTACCCATGGACACTCCCTTGGCTATATGCCGGCGGCGGTACTGGTGCATGTGATCAATCGGATCGTCTTCCCGCCGGAAGGGAAACGGATGTCGCTGAGGGAAATCGTGGTGGAGGCGAGAGATATTGCCAGACAGCTGTTTGATGGCGACCCGCATCTTAGCGAGCTTGTTGACATCATGGACCGCGCCATAAGGCTGTCCGAAAATGGCGATGGGGACCTTGAGAATATCCATCGGCTTGGCGAGGGATGGGTGGCTGAGGAGACACTGGGCATTTCTCTGTATTGTGCCCTGCGGTATCAGAATGACTTCTCTGCCGGTGTGATTGCGGCTGTCAATCATCGCGGGGACAGTGATTCCACTGGTGCGGTTACGGGGAACATTTTGGGGGCGTATCTGGAATATGAAGCCATTGACGAGCGGTGGAAGAAGGATCTGGAGCTTTCGGATGTGATCCTTGAAATGGCGGATGATCTCTGCCATGGCTGCCGGATGAGCGAATTCAGCAACTATGACGATCCGGACTGGACAGAAAAGTATGTGAAGATGCATCGTCCTGTTCATGGGCAGCGTGTTGTGTTCTTCTGGAAGGACGATGAGGAGAACGGCTATCTTTCCAATTGGTTTGGCAGAAAATTTGTGATAGATGATTTCGAGTATCTCTTTGTTGAGCAGTATATGATGGCAGAGAAAGCCAGACTCTTCCACGATTCCGCAAGGTATACCGCAATCCTGCGGGCCACCGGGCCGTGGGAATGCAAGGAACTCGGCAGGCAGGTAAAGCCCTTTGATGCCAAGACCTGGAATGCAGCGAAATACGAGGTGGTCAAGACAGCGAACCGGGCGAAATTTGAACAGAATCCAGATCTTTTGGCAAAGCTGCTTGATACAGGTGATGCGATCCTCGCCGAAGCAAGCCCCAAGGATGACATCTGGGGCATCGGCCTGGATGCAGCTGCAGCTGCCGGCGTCAGCCCGGAGGCATGGCCGGGCCAGAACCTTCTTGGCAAAATCCTGATGGACCTTCGTACGGAGTTGTCCGGGAAACGTGCTGCAAAACCCGAAACAGTTCTGCGGGCCGTACAGGGGGATATCACGAGGGTATCAGATGTCGAGGCCATCGTGAACGCGGCAAACAGGTCTTTGCTTGGCGGGAGCGGTGTGGATGGTGCGATTCATCGCGCTGCGGGTGCCGGACTGCTGGAGGAATGCAGGAAGCTGCATGGCTGCGAAACAGGCGAGGCGAAACTGACCGGCGCGTACAATCTGCCCTGTAAGTATGTGATTCATACCGTTGGCCCGGTTTGGCAGGATGGGGGACACAAGGAAGCAGAGATGCTGGCAGCCTGCTATCGGAATGCGCTTCAGGTCGCGGTGGATCATCAGATTCGCAGTGTCGCTTTTCCTTCCATCTCAACGGGTGTATTCAGCTATCCTTTGGAGGAGGCAGCCAAGGTTGCCGTACAGGCCGTGAACCTGTTTGTTCATGAGCATCCAGGGAAACTGGATCTTGTGGAATGGGTCTTGCTGGATGCGCATACCCGTGAGGTATACGAAAAGGCACTTCAAATGGGATAAGTGTCAGGAAATACGAGGTTCAGTCAGACGAAATCAATATACAAAAGACAGCATCCGTAACTGGATCAAAAACGGATATACTCGCTTGCAGGATAGGCAAACTATGAAAGTTTAAAAAATCTGTGCTGGATGAATGGGTTAAAAGCGGGGAAGGCACATTTGATTGTAAAGATTGAAAAGTGTCAGCAGGGATGACACAATTCAGACCGAAAGGAATCAAGGAATACTCTCGGCCTCAGTATGTCGGCATTTATATTTATCACGACCATCTGTCTTTTGTGAATCATAACCGTCCGCTTCCTCCAATCACGATTGAGGATATGAATGAAAAAACTGATTTCGATGACAGAAAATATTTGAACGAGGAACTGAAGGGGATGTTCTTCAACCTTGACTTGATACAATCCCATGGTTCAGGAATCAGACGTGCCAAGAAGGCAATGGAGGATAATGGCTCTCCGCGGCTTGTATTTAGTCCTGATAATGACACCGACGATTACACGCAAGTGGTAGCTTATATTAACGAAGAGTTCGCCGAGATTTTAAAAGAAGATCAAACGATAGGAGGAGGCTCCCGAAGACGCGCGACACATATAGAATTGACGGAAGAATCGAAAATTGAAAGAAGTTTGAAAGAAGTTTTGAAAGAAGCTGATTATCGGAAAGTGGAAGCCATAGCGGAGTATATAGATGAACATGAAACTGTTACATCTGCCGAAGCTAAGAAAACATGCGGGAAATCCGATTCAACAGTCTGGAGATATCTCGGTATTCTTACTGAAACAGGATATGTGGTGTCTGAGGGGAAAACGAATAAGTCAGTATTCAGAAGGGCAAAAACAGAGCATACGAGTGATGAGTAAGGAGCAGAATACACCATGGACACAGGAATACTTAAGGATCGGATCGGCGAGGATGTTGAACTGTCTTCCTGCGCTGCCTGCACTGCTGGATCCTGCTATGCTGTGTAGATGGATGCTGTACCGCGCTTGAGGCGGTAGCGGTGCACGATAGCAGTACCGGGTGCTTCCTCTATAAAGATGCTTACGAGACAAAGCGAAGGTCACGGATGTTTTTTATGCCATGATCCGGCAGGAAAGATTCGACCTGATCCGTCGGTATAAGGACACATATTTTACGTCAGTGTACCGTCGCACTGACTTTTTTAGTTAAAATGTGTTAAAAATTCAGACGGCTTGATAACCTCAAACTGCCTTCCAAAGAAGATTTGACTCTATACCTGAATGTTTTTAACATCGTCCTTCTTGGCCTATTTTCATTTTTGAAAATGCTCAAAGCCAGAGTGATTCCGGTGCTTTGAAGAAAAATAGAAATGCGTTTTCCATTCAGATTGCCCATTCTTTGTGCTAAACAAACAGAAGACGAGGAAAAATCCTTGCTTGTTTGTGATGGTGAAAATTAGTTACTATTCACAGGAAAAAGTAAGTAAAATAAGGCTTTGTGGAAATGCAAGGCCTATTTTTTACACCAGGGTAGGCGCCGTGGCAAAAACACATGTAACTCCCAAAATTCCTGTGAATAGTAACACGAAAATCAAGCAAATATCATTGACAAACGAGAAGCTCATCGATTATAATTTAGTAGAATAGGTGTAATATATACATTTTTAAATGGATGGTGTTTTGGAGGGGAATGGTAGATTGGCGAAAAGTAAATCTAAAGGTAAGATTCCAGGGCAAGGATAACCAGCAGATGCATCAACCGATTTGTTTTGGCGTGACAACAAGAAATTTGCTGAGGTTTTTAATAAAGCTGTTTTTAATGGCATGTTCATTGATCCAAATCAACTAAATGATGTGAATGTAGACGAAAGCACTATGCTTCGTCTTAACGATGGAGCTACCACAACACTCAAGCAAACCAGAAATGTGGTAAAGTCTCTTACTTCTGGTGGGGCATGGCTCGCTATTCTCGGCATTGAGAATCAGACTCATATTGACTATCTGATGCCATTTCGTGTCTGGGAACTTAACTTCATAAATATAGCAGACAGGTTGATGAGATAAGAAAGAAGCATCAAGACGAAAGAAAAGCGATTCAGGAAGCAAAGGAAAAGGGCGAAGGAGTCGAAGAAAGACAATTGTCCACAGAGGAAATTCTAAGTGGGTTTTATCGAGATGATAAGTTGATTCCAGTTATCACACTTGTGATTTACTATGGGCAGGAGGAATGGACACACCCACTGAAACTCTCGGAACTGTTTAAGGACACGCTATTTAAAGACTTTGCTGATGACATGCCTATGTACTTGCTCGATGTAAGGCATATGACGAAAGAAAAACTGGATGCTTATTCCCCCTTATTAAAGGCTTTTTTCGTAATTTTAGTGTATGAGGGCACATCTGAGTTAGATAACTTTATCAGGCAGAACGCCAAGAACTTCAGCAATCTTCCTGCCCCAACAATTGATGCTTTAATAGAAATTACTCATTCAAAGGAATTAGAACGATTTAAGAAAGAGTATCGAACACCGGAAGGAGGAGTTAACGTGTGCTACGGAATCCAGACTTATGGCAATCAGCGGGAGATGATTGGGACAATACACACTTTACAGCGTCATGGCTTCTCCGTTGCTGAAACGGTAAAGGATATCATGACTGAGTATCGGCTTAAAGAGCAGGATGCGGAAAAAGTTGTTAAAGAAAATTGGCGTGAAGCTGTATCTGCTTCAGAAACAAAGTAGTTGTTATTAAAGTTGAATCCCTCTAATCCCCAACCCATACGTTTATTTAAGTAAACTGGGGAGAGTGTATCCACTCATAAATGGAGGACTTCTGGAAAGGGGCGGTACATTGGCAGAAAAGGGAAAGAAAAGAAAGTCTAAGAAGCATGGTAAGCAGCTTACCAATGAACAGACATATGATTCGGCACTGGGAGCGATGGTAACCAAGTTAAGGGCATATATTGTACCGTTGGTGAACGAGGTTTTTGGAGAGAAATTCACAGAGAATGCTGAGATTACACTGCGAAACAATAAACATGTGATTCGGCGAACGGATGATTCCCTTGCACGCAGAGACTCTGATATGGTGGTTGAACTGACTGAAATGATCGGAGAGCTTGTCACGAAGTTTTATATGTTTGAGTGCGAGACATGGTATGATAAAACCATAGTGTTCCGTACTGCTGAATATGGATCTTCATTTGCCGTTGAAACCGCTAAGATCACGAATGATGGAGTTGTTTTAACGATTCCCTATTCAGCTGTGATTTTCCTTCATCCTAATGAAAGTATCCCAGAGGTGATGAAAATCACATATGATTTTCCAAATGGTCAAAAGGTGTCATATGGTGTTCCGACGCTACAGATAAAGGACTACACGGTTGATGAATTGTTCATGAAGAAACTGCTGATCCTTCTACCATTCTACCTTTTCAAATTTACCAACGAATTTGATGAGATGGAAAAGAATGCAGAAAAACGAAAAGCAGTGAATGAAGCACTGAAGGACATCAATCAGAGACTTGAAGTACTTAAGAACGAGAATGTCATAGATACCTATCAGAAAATGACAATACAGTCGCTATTGAAAAGAGTGTCGGAACGATTGGTGGCAAAGTACAAAAAATTGACAAAGGAGGTTGACGAGATTATGAGCGGTGCAATTGCCAGAACGGAAGCGGATGATATCCTGGAACAGGGGCTCAAACAGGGGCTCAAACAGGGAATCGAACAGGGGCGCGAACAGGGGCGCGAACAGGGCCTCGAACAGGGCCTCGAACAGGGGCGCGAAGAACAAATAGACAATGTAGTGGCTCTTTTCAACTTCCTGTACGCTAATGGAAGAGCACAAGATGTACAGAAAGCAGCAACGGATTCTAAATTACTCAAAGAAATGATCAAAGACTTTTCAGATGGAAAACTTAAAGAAAAGGACACCTGAGTAAGAATCACAAAATTGCTTGGCAGATCAACTGCCCCCATGTACCCGCTGAGAAGATAACATGTGCTACGGATTTCAGGTTTATGGGAATCAACGGGAGATGATCAGGACTATACACATTTTACAGCGTCATGGCTTCTCTGCTGCTGAAACGGTAAAGGATATCATGGTTGAGTATCAGCTTAAAGAGCTGGGCGCAGAAAAGTTGTAAAAGGAAATTGGCGCGAAGCCGTTTCTACTTCAGAAACAAAGTAGTTGTTATTAAAGTTGAATCCCTCCAATCCCCATCCACATTAGTAAAACCCCTTGATAAACCGGGAGACCATCAGTTACACTTTAGTAAAATGGGAGGAGTATATCCAGTTAAAGATGATTTTCATTTGGAAGGGAGGCGGCTTGATTTGGGAAAATTTGATGCAGAAAGCAAAAAATATGTGAATATGAAGCATATTTTCGCAGATGCATTTAATTACTTGATGCATGATGGCAAACAAGTAATTCAGCCTGACCAGTTGTTTCCCGTTGATACAACGGAGATAGCTGTTCTATATGGAAACGGTGCAAGAACTCCCGTACAAAAGTACAGGGATTCTTTGTAAATTTGGGCGGCGATGCGCGATCAGAACATGATTTATGTGTTACTTGGCGGAGAAATACATGCAAAAGTCCACTATGCTGCAGCTGTAAAGGATATGGTATAGGATGCCTTGAACTATGCCGGTCAGGTAGATGAAGCAAGCATGTCATATCGCAGCAAGAAAAATGAAGGTGAGATTGTATTCGGAGAGAATTCTGTAACAATCAAGTTGACAAGTGAAGAATTTCTTTCAGGATTCCGTAAAGAGGACAAATTGATTCCAGTCGTGACAGCCGTGATATACTTCGGAGAGAAGCCGTGGGACGGACCATTATCGCTATATGAAATGTTCGGGCTTTCTGAGGATCAACTGGAAGCATTGAAACCTTTTGTGCCAGATTACAAAGTAAACTTAATTCCACCGAAGAATGTTGATGAGGCTGATTTTGACTCAAAGTTTAATACTGGACTTGGATTAGCGTTTAATGCGATTATGCATAGTCAAGGAAATGCAGTGGATATAGTAATGAATTCAAAGCGCCGTAAGATCGACCGAGCATCTGTTTTATTCATCAAGGAAGTGTTAAACTTCGATCTGGAGTTTTCAGAACCCGAAGAGGAAGGAGAGATTGATATGTGTAAAGCTTTTGAAGATTTCACTTTAAAAACAAAGGTGCTTGCTCTTATTGACTACTTGACTGGAGAAGGCGATTCAAAGGAAGAAATCATAAAAAAGATAGTCAACAAATATCCAGTTACACCGGAATATGTTGAAGGCTTAATGGCTGCGTAATAAACACAAGGCTACGGATTACCTCTCCAATCCCCATCCCATGCTCCCCCATAGAGGTGGCGGTGCGGAGGGATTTCTTTGTTTTCTTATAGGCTATGGTGACAATCTCCCCTTCTGAAATCTTGCCCTGTGTCCCGTTTTCAGCAAGCAGGCTCGGACAATTCCGCACTGGCTCCCCTGAAATCGCCACACGCCGCGTTATTCCACTCCGCTCCAAAAACACTGGAATTACAGATTTTCTCTATTAAATTATATGTGTGATTTAGATAGACTTGAAGCTCCAGAAAGTTTATAATTATTCTTCAGATAGTAACTGTTCAGTCGCCAAGGAAGATAATGGGAATCTAGACACCGGTGTTTATCCGAGAACGGGATGACATATGTGGGAAAAACTGAATAACACTGTAACCTCCTCTTAAAAAATGAGAGCAGAGGGCCATTAAACCTGGACTGAATTATTCGGCACCAGGGTAGGTGTCGTGGCAAAAACACGTGCAACCTCCAAAATTCCTGTGAATAGTAACTGAATAGTGACGCGTCATTACTTCCAGTCCTTGACAAACGTCGAGTCCGTCGATTACACTTAAGTAAAGTGGGTGGTGTGTATCCACTCATAAATGGAGGGCTTCTGGAAAGGGGCGGTACATTGGCAGACAAGGTAAAGAAAGTCTAAGAAGCATGGTAAGCAACTTACCAATGAACAGACGTACGATTCGGCATTGGGAGCGATGGTAACAAAGTTAAGGGCGTATATTGTACCGTTGGTGAATGAGGTTTTTGGAGAGAAATTCACAGAGAATGCTGAGATTACACTGCGAAACAATAAACATGTGATTCGGCGAACGGATGATTCCCTTGCACGCAGAGACTCTGATATGGTGGTTGAACTGACTGAAATG
>JAFUZM010000360.1 GCA_017476605.1 Clostridia bacterium | reverse complement strand
CTGAACATAAAGATTCCGGAAATTCTCTTGTTATGCAATCCTTCGTTGAGCCGATCAACAACGAGGAGAAGACGGAGACAATCGTTCTCCTCGTTGTTGATAAAGGAATCGTAGCCATTCTGTCTGGAGGACAGTAAAGAGCGGTCTTTGAAGAGAATGATCCTGGTATCAATAAAGGCGAATAGCGCTGTGCAGGCTTTTTCAATTATCTCGAGACGTTGGATGCTGGAACAGAAGATGATGTAACGACCATGTGGGTCGTGAATTCCATTTGTCTCCGTCAGAATGGTTTTGAACAGATCATGTAAAGAGGATATGAGCATTTCCGGAAACTCACACAGGTATTGCCTTTTTCGGCGCTCACATTCCGAAGGGGTCGGAATACTGGTCGGATCGGAAACCGCGATGTCCCATGAGATTCGGTAATAGTGGGGACAGGGAACGATCTTCTCCCGGATTGCATCATACAGCGTGATTTCAGAGGCGATATCGCCGCCAAACAGGCTGATGGATACATCCATTCTGGGCGTTGTTCGAATAGCTGTTGCGGTGAAACCGAGCAGCTTTATGCCCGGGTTGCGGGCAATGATTGCCTGTACGGCAGCCTCATATGTGTTTAGTGCGACATGATGAAACTCATCTAAAATGAGGTACTGATAGCTTTCACCGGTGACAGTGGACAGACTGTCATATGTTACCGGATTGACATTCTGTCTCTGGTGATAATCCGGGATGAATACGTGCAAGTTAAGAAAGAATTGAATGAGGGTCAGAACATGACTGGAGACGAATAAAATTGAATCATCCGGATGATCCTTTATGAAACGGAGAGCCAGAAAACTCTTGCCAAGCCCGGTGGCATGGAGGACGCAAGTCCTGTCATTATGGTCAAGATGCTCGATAATGCTCGCATATGCCCTGGCATTATGAGGATGAAGATCTAACGGTTTGAGCTCGGCAGATGCGATTTGTTGCTGCTCAGCTTTGGATAGGTGCAGCATGGATTTGCCTCTTTCTGTCAAGATATCCTGAGTGTTGTCATTTCAGGGAAATGGGGGGCTTTTTGGTCGCTTTGTCAGGATTCGAAAAAGCAACCCAAAAAGGCGACCTGGTGCAAAGAAAAACAATTTCAATGACCATTCTGAACAAATTGTTTCATACACGGGCAACCTCGAAGTCGTACCAACAAATCGCTCCGGGTGAGAATCAGAGTTTCCCATCATCTGAGTGTCATGAAGACGATTCCTTGCCGGCAGATAATTCGGGATAATCATCAAGAACATCCAGAAATTCCTTGATTAAAAGGAAGGGATCCGCACCATAGATGGCATGAAGATCCAGATTCCGGGTTGCCTTGATTTCCTCAATCACGGCCGTTTTCTTATCGATACCGGACACACCGGCCCGTTCTTTTTTCTTTCGGTTTGTCAGGCGGACGGCTTTTTTCACGATTTTCTGTACTCTCTGTGTCAGGCCACCTCGGGCTGCCTCGTTTTTTTCCTTTTGGATGCGAAGCCGTGCTTTGTTGAGCGACAGGTACATGTCTGCTTCTCCGAAGGAGATTCCGATGAATGGAGAGGAAATCTCTTCTTTCAGTGTCCAGATCAGGGTTTCCCCGGTCTTGGCATCATAGGTAAAAACGGTATCGGTCAGTGGGGGATCATAATAGACGGTCAGGCTCTTCCTGATGTTTGCATTGATGCCGGGGAGATTATGTTTTCTTGTGAAGATCCCGTTTTCAATGGCCCATGCACAGGTATACTGCAATGACTTGACAGTGAGACCATATCGGGACAGAGTTCCTTTTTTTCGTGGAAGGAGACGGACATTGACGGTATACGGATCAACAGCCCTTACGGAGCTTCCGCGATAGAGAAGGCCATGCTGGTAAAGCCCGAGCGGACTGTATTGGATGTCCTTGTCAAGGAGCATACCGCGTGTCAGGGACATGGAGATGGGATGAGAACGATTGTAGATCTCGATAAAATCGACGACAATTTGAAGCAGCTCCTTTCGTGTCAGACACGGATCGGAGGAATCTTTCCCGCCGTTTGCCTTTTTGTTTGCATCAATGACACCGCGGAGATAGGGCAGGAGATAAAGGTTTATGATATGGAACCTGCATTCCACAAACCCTTTATGATCCGCTCTGTAGTGCACGCTGGTCTCTGTGGCAATGCCAAGCTCTGTTGTGAGCTGGTTGGAAATGTTGTAACTGAGTGGCCCGTTATCGGAAAGAATAAAGGCTGGGATTCCGGGCTCTGGCCAGGAACTGTCATCAGCCATGATGCCATATGGACGGAACAAAGAAGATTTTCTTGATGAAGCACAGAATAAGGCCAGACGGTATGAGTCAAAGGATTCATGCTCAAGGCGGAGAGAAAAGCCGGTTATGGGCCTGCCACAGACATCAACAAGAAAGGTCAGGGTCGGGCGCCCGATATTGTTGGATCGCGTGACTTCATCCACCAGATTGAGGTCCATTTCGGTTGCATCAATCCCTACGAGCATTCCCGGGCCCGGCAGGTTGTAATCCAGTTTTCCAAGTACCGGACGCATGTCAAGATCAAAATCCGTCCCTGAGGTTCTGGACCGGAGAACGTCATCCGGGGAACTGGATGCGTAGGCAATTGTGTAGTAATAGAACTGTGCAAAGCTCGGAGTGTTTTGAGGCGTGTCGAAAATGACGTCTCCGTTTTCATCATTGCCAAGCGTATAAAAACGCAGTCGTAGCTGACGATAGGTTTCGGCAAGAGAAGGCTGTTCAGGGGTACAGAAAAAGGTTTGCAAGATGGAACGCATGTTTTCATAATCAACGTCCATCAGTTGCTTTCCAATGTCTTCAGATACAGGTTCTTGCTCCGAATGGTCCGTGTCCTGCGATGCGGATCTGATGCCCGAAATGGCAGAGGTATCTTTCTTTCCCTGCGTCCGATAATCCGCAAGAAAGGCGTGTGCATCCATGCCGCGGCGCCAGTATAGTGTTGCATGACGCTTAAGCTTGGCAGAATCAATATTGTTGAGCCTTGCCATGTTGCGAATGTCCTCACGGTACATTTTCTGATTCCAGATCCAGTCATTCGCAAGCAGTTTCTGGTTGAAAAGGCTCAGCCAGAATTCCTGCTGGTTTGTCATTTTTTCGGTCGGACTGTCATTGAAAACAAAAGGTTCTGAAATCTGCTCAAGTTCGTGGGCGATGAGTTTCCGGCAAAATGCCTCTGATGGAATTCTGGAGGGCGTTTCCTTATCGTTTGGACCATCAATGGAAATGTAATATACCCATGGATCATGTTCTGCGGGGGCGCTTTTGATATGGACGACTCGAAACAGGACCGGAGTTTGGTTGCCCTTTGTCTTTATGGTTAACCCGGGACCGTTGATTCCGGTGTTCCGAAAGACCAGATTTCGCTTGAGCTGACATTGAATTTCGGGAATGGTTTTTCCATCTGCGACGATGAATACGCTTTTCTCGGGGAACACATTCTCCTTCGATGTCCCCAGGTTTCTATTTGGATGAATGTTGTGATAAAAGATGTCCATGATTAGGCTCCTTTGCAATAGTAATGGATCATGCCAAACTGGAAATGAGTAGTTTGAAAAATGCGAACCCGGGTTTTATCAGGAGGAAGATGGTAATGCTTTGATAAGCTCAGCAAGAGGTTTTGCCGGCTTTTCGTAGGAACATGTTCTTTGTATATCACCAGTTTTTGGAACTACGGGCAGTTGGCAATAATCAATTGGTTCATCTACATTTACATAAATCTTTTTATGAGCGGCGAGAAATCGAAAAACATGATTTCCATCTGGCGGGTTCATGTGATAACGGCGTTCGCAGCTGCGGGCAATTTCAACAGGTGTTTGATGCCCTTTTGAATATTCCTGGACAAACCAGGAAAGAATCTCCGGATCACAGGTTTCTATATGATCTGGAACTGGCGCAAACAAAAACTGAATATTTCGGCTTCGTACCGGACTCAGATCATTTGGATCGACGAGGAAAAGCGATACACCATGTGCCTCATAAAAAAGTCTTCGTATCTCATATTCCTGCCGGAATACCGGGTTGTTCACAACTGAAGATTCGCTCAGGAGAAGAATGGCTTTTTGCTCTTTCTGAGTTACGATATAGAAGTCGGTGGTGATGATATGAATTCCGCGCTTGGATTCCGGATAGTGAATTCCCTGACTTTTAAGTTGTTGTGCAATATACTGCCCCTCATCATAATCGACAGCGACGTATGGATACACTCCGAGGATCTGTTCTTCCTGCCAGTTCCAAAGGCGGTCAAATCCATAAAAGATTTGCTTTCGTCCGTAGAAGGACTGCATGTGTCCTCTCCAGGGGAAGCGTAGAACAGTGCGATGGGTTTCCTCTGAAGGACTTGACCAGGGGCAACTATTCGGATGGCACGGAATACCACGGAGTTCCTGAATTCTTCTGTCATAGGCAGAGCGGGTAAGGATGGTTTTTGACATAAACTGGAACCTTCTTTCAATAAAGTGGCAATGAAGCCTGGTGCGAAACAGTATTATCATAATGAAGAGGATTTGTTCTGACTTTTGAATTCATAGAACAGGTCAACAAAATGATTAAGAAATACATATTCAGCCTCGGAAAAATGGTAATTGACAAGGGATGCGATGAAAGCATCTGCCTGAGAACGATATGTATCAAGGGAGCGTTTCTTTGAAACAGGGATGCTGTCGATTAATAATGTTCCTATGGACAAATTGAAAGCGGATTCAATACGGAGAATTTGATCGATTGAAGGAATGGATGTCCCACATTCAATCTTACTGATTGAAGACCGGGGGATACCTGTTTCCGATGCCAGGAATTCCTGTGACCATCCGCGCTCTATGCGCTTTGAACGGATGGTCATGGGAAGGTTTAATACTGCAATATGGTGTATCATATGAAATGCCTTTCTGTTGCGGATATGCAGAAGCATCATCTCCGGTGCGGGGAATTGTTCTGCATTCAGATAAATTGGGCAGTGCCTTTGAAAAATCGAGAATTGTGAATCATTGGGGAACTTGAGCTGTTACAGTATCTTGGTCTTGGCTTTACCTCCCCGAATCAGGATGATCTGGTTAACAGCGCCTGTGGAAACTTTTTACCTGAGCAGGATTGCCCTGGCGAAAACATCCCTGAATCCTGGAAATGGGGGTTCTGTCCGGCTCAATGATTGATTTGCAGGGCTTCAGGGCGCGAAAGCTTTCATTACGGTATGTGCTCTCATATAGAAGCAGGTTTTTCTCGGATATGCCATTGTTTTCAGACGCCTTCAGACGAAGCTTAATACAATTGGCAGGATCAGGGCTTTGAGCTTTGAGCCGGGATATGAGCAGAAAATGCTGAAATATGATTTCAGCTTGCCGTTTGGTGACGTCTTTGACTGTCATTTTTGTATCACTTCCTTTCGGAGACTATCCTATTACAAATGGAGAGGGACAGAAAGACAAAGTCGGTGTCAC
This sequence comes from Clostridia bacterium, assembly GCA_017476605.1. Taxonomy (GTDB): domain Bacteria; phylum Bacillota; class Clostridia; order Christensenellales; family Aristaeellaceae; genus Ventricola. Next base: position 17,031 of record JAFUZM010000360.1, on the reverse strand, counting down.
CGGGGGACTCCCGGCGACACCGACTTTTATGGGTGATCATGGTAAGATTCCAGGGAAGAACCAGTATTGTAAATGGCCCGGAGCACAATGCGCAGCCATAACAAAGGTTCTTTTTGGCGAAGACAAGCCACAGGGTCTTCGGTCGAGGATGACAATATAAATCCAATTGTGGATAGGCAAACGTCTTCTGATCTCAGGTAGGTATTGATGAAGGCAAGATTTAAGGTAAGCCAGGCGCTCCAACGTTCCAGTGTCTTTTCGCATGGATAGTCCTCAAAATCCTCGTAGCCTTCCTGATCTGTTTTGAGGTTGTTGTCCAGCACGTCAGCTATGATGTCAGTATTATAGTGCTTATTCGGAGCAAGAAAGTCCGGTAACACACGATGCAGTTTCTGTTTGGGGCAGAATTGGCATTTCCATCTTTCGATCAGGAACTCTTGCTTCTCTCCGCCCGCCATCTTTTCAAGTCGCAGAACATGGTCCTTGAATTTCATCCCATTTCCACAGGTGGGGCAGCGGGGCGCTTTCTTGCTCTTCACTACAAAAGGGAGGTTCTCGTTATTGCGTATGATATCGAAGCATGATATGACAATCAATTCTGTTAGACACGAAGATGAAGCACATTATCAGGGCAGAGTGTATCTGCTAAAAGGAGCGCTTCAGAGCTCTTTTTTCCTTTCCACATATAATTACATCGACAGTATATGCGACATTGGACGGTTATGCAAGCCCAACGGTTCGTGGCGAGTTTGGTACATTCAAAACACAATAGTATTGGAAAATGCCCGGTTACAAACGACGAATCCTATAAGGATTGGTTGGATGTAACCGGGCTATTTTATTTCTGGAGTGACTACTGCCTTGATTACTGTCTGTTACGTAAGTTCCAAATCACGCAATTCATCCTATTGAATGGGAAGCATGTATGGACATGTCTGAACAGTGTCTGTGATTGAACGCAGTATAAAATTGTAGAGTATGTTGGATGATTGGCAGAGTGTGCATCTGAGGGCAATGTTCAGAAATAGAACATTTAGGGCTCAAATGTTCTGTTTCTGATGCAGACAAATTTCGATTCATCCGTTATGATTATGTATAAGTTGGAGGGAAGAATCTGCTTGGGGAGGGAGTTGAAATCATGATCATTGATGAACTTTACATCGGCGATGAGGTAGAGGTTGAAACAGGATTTACTAACTGGGACAGGTCTGACAACGAGTTTTATTGCACGGTAGCCGGTTGTTCTGAGAACGGCATGGTGATCCTGGATGCGAAGAACGCGGTCAGCTTTGACGGGCGCAATAAGATTCAGCCATACTTTGTGGTGGATAAACGGACCGAAATCGAAGAATGGGGCGGAAGCAGAAAGATCCCCGGATGCTATGTCCTGTGGGATATTGTCGGTATGGACGATTGCGGAAGGTTTATCCTGCGTACAGAACGGGGAAAGAAAAGCGGCGGGAGTCACAGCAGCCATAGCACATACGGAAGGGGAATGGACAGCCATGAGTACAAGAGGGGCATTTATACTTGCCAGGGGCAATGAGTACAAAGAACTGTACATATGGTCAGATGCCTATCCGGACTTTGCCGGACGAGAGGCCATACGATTGGTAAAGACGGTAAACCTGAGCCGGGCGTTTGATCACATGATTTCATGCTACAGTGGGAAGCAGCCGGACGGGGAAGATGCGTTGTATTTGTCGCTCAGAAGGGTTGAAGACGCAGCAGGAAGTGATGCGGAACCCCAGTATTACCGTGCGAATGAACAGCTTTTCATCTATGATTCCATTTCCTGTGAATACGGGTACCTTGTGGATCTGGACAGCCGAACACTGGAGTATTATACGAACCGGCAGGAGATTCCGCAGGAAGGGAACCGGTTCGGAACAAAGCTGCGCCCAATTCCTCACACTGATGTGGAGTGTTATCCCTGCGGGCTTCGAGCTGTCTTTTCATTTCAGTATATCAAGGAAAGGGAGACAGCCGATATCGTAAAGCTGATGGAAGCCATACGGAATGAAAGATCTGATGAGGTGAAGTTTTTTGACAGGAGAACATGACTGTGTCATGGCAGGTGTTCCGCTTTATACTACGGGTTCAATGACAGCGGCAGACTTTGATGATATGCTTGAAGAAGACAGAATACCGGGAGAAATGCAATGAGAGTAATTCTTACAATGGATGAGGAGACCGCCCACGTTCTTATGCATGCTGCGGAATTTTATGCCAGAGTAGTATGCGGGCATTATGAGGTAATTGCAGACAGTGTGTGGGACGTCCGCGCGAACGGGGATCATACGTCTAAGATACCGGATACGAGCGACAAACAGATTCTGCAGCAAAGAAGAGATGCTACGGTAATGCTTATGCAGGCAAAGCATATGCAGTTTCCGGAACTGGAACCGACGATAGGCCATCACTGGGGGCTTGGATACAGCAGAAGGACGGACATCGCATACAACGCATATCAGGCAATCAGATACGCATTTATGCAGAGAAACAGTCCTGAAAAAGATCTGGGTGACTGGGATAAGCCCACTGCCAGGGAGTATCCGTATCCTTCAGTGAACATCGATGGATCGGAGTATCTTGAGGGACACTTCGATGTGCCGGAATAATAGAGAGCGAGAAGAATTATGAACGTAAGAGAGACATTCCTTGAGTGGATAGACCAGTTTGAAAACGACCACTTTGAATATGAGATGTACGGAGAAACGGTAAAAGTAGATTTGCCCAGGGAGACTGTGGAAAAAGTAATGGACATATCCCTGCTTTTATGTGACCGTGTTGTGGAGGCGCAGGGCGAACTGACCACCGCGGAATATGAAGAGCTGGAAGCGAATGTCCGGAAAGAGTATCCGAAAGACAGCTCGTGGTTATTCCATGCTGTTTTGAAAGCAGTCCTGGACGACAGGTTATTTGGCCGGTACAAGGATATTGAGCCGATGATAGGAGCACTGATGCCAAGGGGCTATCCGATGGGGTCAGCGCTATACCTCCTCGTGGTTCGCCCGGAGATTCACGAACTGATTTATGCAGTAATCCGGCATGTGGACGATGCAGAAGAGAATTATGTTTCCCTGGCGTATACGTTTTTTCTCGGAATACTGGCGAAATGCTGGGGCGAAGGATTTGGATGGGTAAGGAATGAGAATGGGAACTGGGTATGGAAGAACAGGGATTATTATGATCAGGACCGGGGGAAGAAGACATGAGCTATGATCTTTACCTAAGGGATCCGGTGACAAAAGAGGAATTGCAGGTGCCGGGGCATATGATGTACGGCGGCAACATCGCGTGTGACTATATCGGCGGCCAGCTGGTTCCGACAACGACAACAAGGGCTTATCTGAATATTACGTACAATTACAGCCAGTATTATTATGACGCGTTTCCGGGTGACGATGCCAGGCAGGAAAACATCCGGCAACACGAGGATGACTGTAAACGGTACGGTATTCATCCGGCCTGGATCGGTATCCGCGTATTGAACGGCTTATCCGGTGCAGAAGCTGTCCCGGTACTTGAAGAAATGATCCGTCGAATCAAAACGAAGTATAAAAACCCTGATGGAACATGGGTCATTTCAAAAAGAGAAAGGACATATTTCATCAATAGAAAAACAGGACAGCGTGAAGGAGAAGACTTCATTCCGTTGATTGCATTTCTCGACATGAAAAAGAAATGTCTTACGGATGAAGAGGCTGCAAAGCGATTTACTGAAACCTACGAAGAACACAGCGAACCATACGAGATGGATGAAGGCAGTGATGGCGGCAGCTACTGGGAAGAGACAGCTGCGAATGCGATCAGGCCGTTGTATCAGCTGATTGCCTTATCCAGGATGCGGCCTGACGGCGTCTGGAGCGAGGAATCATAGAACCAGGGGCGCAGTATGTTTAAGGGAAACATTGAAGGGAGCGTTAGGAATGGGAATACATATTGGAATGACGGTATCGACGCATGTAAGCAGGGAAAAATGGCATGCAGTCTATGAAGAAGCCCTGGATCTGGCGCAAAAGCTGAACCTGGCAGACTGCAGGAACAAAGTGATTCACGGACATGTTGTCCGCTGCCTTGTTCCGACAGAGGAGACTGAGTGGAATGGCAGGAAGGGGTTCTGGGCGGTCGCCGATTATACTTTCCGGGATTCGGCGGAAGGTTTCTTTTTCCACAAGGAACTCCGGCCGCCGGAGGACGATGAGCCGGTAGATGTGCTGGCACTCCGGGCAAAGCATATTAATGTGATCAATGCGAATATTCCGGATAAGAATTACCAGAACCTGTGGGGCGATAAGACACAGGGACATTTTTACCATATCAGTCTTCTTGCCATCGGGTGCCTGGTACAGGACAGGCTTGGAGATGCTGCACTGGTGCATAGTGACATCAATGCAGGCCAGTGCCGCAGGGCCGTGGAAATGGCAAATAAGTACCTTGAAAAAAAGATCCATGTGCCGTGCCAATGTGATATTGAACCGTGGTTTGAACGGATCAGCAGGGTCGATATTGAGGGCACGGATAAAGTGCGGATTGCAGTGGGAATGTTTATCGGCAGGGAGGACTCCGCCTTTGGTGAGAAACTCCGATCAACATTTCCACATGATCTTCTGATGCAATACTGGAAAGAAGAGTTTGCCGAATACCGCATGAAATCCAACGGCTTTGCCTGGAAGATGAAGGACTATCTAGCCATGGGCTTTGATGTGGGTGAATTGTGCGGGATCGTGAATTTCACAGATGAGGAGGGGAATGATCTGCATGAACAGTTCATCGGCATGCTGATGGCTTCCAAGCTGCACTGGAAAGAAAAGGACTGCAGTGACTGGATGGTACAGGATCCGGAAGACCCTGCGCTCGAAAGCATCGAATCACTTTTGATCCGGGCCTTTGCCTGTGGGGCCAGGAATAAGAAGGTAGACAGGTATATTCCTCTTGAAGAACTGCGGCGGATCCTCCGGGAAGCACTTGGAGAAGAATGTGATACAGATGCGCTGGTCGATGCCTTCCTCCGAAAGGAGAAGGAGCTGGAGACCGCCAGCGAGGAGGAAAAGAGGCAAAAGGACAAGTCAGGTGAGCTGAATCGGATCATGAATAAGGCCCACGACGAACACGCAAAACGATGCAAGGATTTTGATATCCCGCTGGAGCTCTACCTTCCTTTCTATGAACCTGGCAATACGATAGAACCAAAGACGGAAAGATTGATGCAGAGAACTCTTGCATTCGCGGATACGCTGCTGGACAGCGACCACTACAGAAAACTGGCGGCAGATACAGTGGCTCACCGGGGAACGTGGCTGGTATCAGCCAGCGACCATTTTTATGGAGATCTTCGGGACGTGGACTGGGAACACATTTTCACCAACCTGGAAAGGGAACCGGACAGCTTTGCGCGGTATTATTCGCTGTTCTGCATCAATCTTGAGAAGCAGAGCATCCGGGATACGGTAATCGCACTTGTGGTGAATGATGATCTGTATGCCTACGCCAGGGGGCTTCCTCCACTGGAGGAGAGGGATTGAACTGCAAAAGGCCAGGGTAAGCAAGGATTTGTACTCAGAAAGAAAAAAGGCGGCTCAGAAGAACCGCCGGAGTGGTTGAGATGATGTCATTCATGCTTGTAGACCCAGTCACGCATATCCTCATAGTTCATGGAACCGCTGGCAACGGACAGACCGATGTTAACGATTTCTTCATCAGTGCAGTGGAGACGGATTCCATTCATCTCCAGGAAGGTGAGCATGATGTAAATCCCGATACGTTTGTTGCCGTCCACAAAGGCGTGATTGGAAACGAGGGAAAAGCCGAGACGGGCGCCTTTCTCCTCTTTGGATGGATACAGCTCAATGCCATCGAATGTGGCAAATGCATTCTCCAGGGCCGAATCAAGCAGCCCTTCGTCGCGGACACCAATACTGCCGCCTGTCGCTTCGGCCATGAGCTGATGAAGAAGGAGGACTTTTTCTTTGCTGAATCGGATCATTTTGCAAGCTCCTCAAAAGCAGCGCGGTGTTCGCGGAGAATCCGGTTTGCAACGAAATCAAGCTTCTCATCCTCCGTCATTTCGATCTGCGGTTCTTTGTCAAGATCGATAATCAGGAGTTTGGGGCGGTTGTTTTTGAAGACAACGACATGCCCTTTCTGCTCAGCCATACGGGAAACCCGCGAGAAGTTCTGGTTTGCCTCTGTAGCAGTAACGATCTGATTGGTATTGATTGTCATGGTGCAACACCTCCATGGGCAGTATACAAAAATAATAGGTGGGAATCAACCCATTAGGAAAGCGAAAAAGCGGTGATGTGGCAGTGATCGGAACGGGAAGGAAGGGATCGTATGAGTAAACGTTTATTCCCTTTGCCCACGATCTCCGAGCAGGAGTTTGTGGATCATATTGCGGATGAGGATTTCCTTCCGGTATATGGGAATCCGATCATCATCAATTGCAAGGCGGGATATAAATTGATCTTTATGGCCTGGCCAATGATGGAACGATTTTTGAAATGAACTGGCCGCGATGATAAAGCGGATGAATTTTTTACGTGAGATAGAAGAAAACAAGGAGGCTGTGGACAATGTCGGAGAAAATGCAGATACAGGAAATAAAGGGAGAAGTGAACAAATCGAAGCGCAAATTGGCAAGCATACAGAGAATAATTGATATCGAACCCATCCAGGGAGCAGACAGAATAGAACTGGCACATGTCCTGGGGTGGCAGTGTGTGGTGAACAAGGGACAGTTCAAAGCTGGTGATCTTGGCGTGTATTTTGAGATTGACAGCTTTCTGCCGATTCGTCCGGAGTTTGAGTTTTTGCGCAGCTCCAGCTATAAGAAAACAGACCTCCTGGGCGAGGGCTTTAAACTGCGGACACAGAAGTTCCGTGGCCAGCTGTCGCAGGGATTGCTGTTGCCGGTCAGCCAGTTTCCGGAGGTTCCCGCGGACACTGATGTGGGGAGCGATGTGACGGAGATTCTTGGTATCAGAAAATGGGAAATTGAGGAAAAGGCGACCACCGGCGGCACGGTGATCGGTACGCTGCCCTATGATATTCCGCATACGGATGAGATCCGCGTACAGGCAGAGCCGGAACTGATCCGGGCGTTTACTGGACTGGAGTACTACATCAGTACCAAGATGGATGGTTCGTCTCATTCTCTTGGAATTGATGAAAACGGATTCCATGTATGCGGACACAACTACGAATATAAGGACAACGGAACCAGCTCCTTCTATGAGTTGATCAAGCAGCGCGGTTATCAGGAGAAGATGACGGCATTTGTGGAAGAGCAAGGACTCAAGACGTTTACGATCCAGGGCGAATTGTGTGCTCCCGGTATCCAGCAGAACCGGCTGAAGCTGAAAACGCCGGAGTGGTATGTCTTTACCATCCGGGAGAATGGCAAACGTGTCGGTCTCAACAGAATGCAGGAGATCTGCAAAGCGTTGAATATGACCACTGTGCCGGTAGAGGAAGTAGACACCGACTTGCCTTCCAGGTATCCAACTGTGGAAGCGTTGCTGGAACGCGCGGATGGGAATTATCCGAACGGCGGAAAAAAAGAGGGGATCGTGATCAGGCCGACTGAGCCTGTGTATAACGATCTGATCGGCGCAGAGCTATCGATGAAAGTGGTCAGCAACAAGTATCTCCTGAAGAATGAGGGCTGAGATGGAACCCAAAGAGATGGAAGAGTTGAGATATGCAGTTGAAACCTTAAGGCGATGTTATGCAGAAAGAATGTTTGATGGTGAATATGATGACGCTAGACTCATAGTATGTGCTGCTATCGGTCACGGAGAATATGGACTTGTCAGGAGTGAGGATGTTAAGGACAATGGTATTGAAGTGATATGAAAAATGACAAGGAGGGTTAAATATGTCGGAGAAAATGCTGGTAACACAGGCATTGGATGAACGGGATCTGCTGGTCAAGAAGATCGGGGATAAGATCCAGAAAATCCGCATTGTGGATACCAAGAAAAAGAATGAAGAAAAGACGGTAACGGATCATGTTACGCCGGATGAATTCGGGAGTGCAGCTTCCGCATCATATCAGCAGATCATGGATCTGATCGATCGTTACCAGCGGATCGATGCGGCAATCGTGGCATCCAATGCGGTATCTGTAGTCAAGACAAGCTATGGCGAGTTCACGGTCGCTGGTGCCATTGCACTCAGGAACCGTATCAAAGAAGGTGGTATCTATCAGGAAAGCGGTGCATTTGAAAAACGACTGGCTGCACAGATGGAGCGGCAGTATCAGCTGGCTGTGCAGTCAGCGGATATGAAGAACAAGGGGCTGGAATCTCAGGCAGAGACCATGCGTCTTTCCATCCTGGGGAAGGACAGCAAGGTGAAGGACGAGAAGCCGCTGGAGGTCGTAGATGCTTATATCCGGGAGAATACCACAGAGGTGATTGATCCACTGGACAGCCAGAAAAAGGTACAGGAGCTGCGGGAAAAGATGGATACGCTTCTGACCGAGCTGGATACGCAGATCAAAGTATCTAACGCCACTACAATGGTCGAGTTTTGATATGATTGCCTGCCATACGAAAGCCCCAAACCCGCTTTCCCCGCAGAGGGGTTATTCTGCAGATCGGTTCGCTCGTCACCCCAGAACGAGCTCTAAGGAGTGATTCTCCGCAAGGGAATTACAGCAAGCCGTTAACAGTCGCCTAGCGGATATGGCACATGACTTAAAATCATGATACGTGGGTTCAAATCCCACCTGTGTGAAAATGGCAAATGCAGGATTCAACAGTCTTGTGTGAACGGTCTTCCGTAAACGGTGAATCGTCAACGATCAAAAGAATCAACTGTGACTGGACAAGGGATAATGGTGAAGCAGGCATGGAAACATGCTGAAATCCATGAGCATGGTCTGGCGTTAAAGCGGTTGGCCTGGGGCTTCCCACATGGCTGTATGACAGGCATTTTTATAGTATCGCAGCAGCGGACTGCGTTCGGGAGGGTATATGAGTACAAGAGGCAGTTTTATTATTCGGAAGAACAGAACTGATAAGGAACTTCAGATCTGTCATGACGCCTATCCGGACGGCGCGGGCCTTGATATTACTGAGCTGATAAAGGCTGTGGATGTGAATGTGCTTTATGATCTTATCGCTGATTACGAGGAAGAGTGCTGGGCTGCTGACATCAATACTGCTCCCGATTTTCCTGATGAGCCAGAGGAGTTTTCACTGGAGCGGTGCAAAAGAGCGGTCAGGGATAGAAATATCGTTTATGGTACAGTGTCGGGAGACCTGTTGGAAAAGGAAACAATATCCTGCGAATACACATACATCATAGATCTGGATGCGGAAATGCTGCAGGTTTACGCTATGGGCGGGGAAAAGATAAAGTGCTCTGAAGAATCGAAGTACATCCCGTTCAAATACGGGAATATCCTTAAAGCCGCATTTGAACTGGATTATATTAGGCGCATCCGGGCAGAGCGTGTGGCGGAACGGATGAATGCTGCTGTAAAGGCGGACGGCGATCATGTCATGCTATTTCGCACGGAGGACATCCTTTCGGAAGATGAAATACCGGCGGACTATAGCGAACAGAAGCAGCGTGCAGCCACAATACTAATGGATGTTATCGGAAGGCTGAATACCACGAATAGCCGGATCCCCACACTTGAGCCTGTTTGTAAGCGTCGGGCTGACGATATTGTATATGGGTGCGGGCTGGTCAGCAAGGCAGTAAGAGAACTTGAAAAGATCGTGGAACTTACATGATGGAGATACATTGCGTTGAATGAAATGGAGATCATCTGTCCGGCAATTGAGTTTTTGGACAGAAATCATGTACTGCAAACCCGCCGCGGCGCCGGATATGAGGAGATCGTTCAGCCCATTCGCAAGGAAGGCCTGCGCGAATGCTATGATCGGTGGCATACCGAAGGGTATATGGACAGAATTGCCGGCATAACAATGTTTGTCAATAATAGTGAATTTGGAGAAAGCAATCATGAGTAAGATGACATCTGCGCAGGCCGCAAAGGAACTGCAGAAACTGAACGACCAGCATGATACGCTGCTGACAAGAGAAAACAAGTCCCGGGAATTTGTGGCGGCAATCCAGGAGGATGTGGAGAAGACCCGCCCCGAGTATGAATATGCGGGCGTACAGAGGGAACTGGATGGGATTGAGGGACAGATCCGGGCACTGAAGCATGCGATCAATACCTTCAATCTGTCCCAGGAGGTACCGGGCTTTGGGATGACCATAGATCAGATGCTGGTGTATATCCCGCAGCTTACGGCCCGGAAGAATACAGTGAGCTAATCGGTGCGTCGCTGTCCATGAAGGTGGTCAGCAACAAGTATCTGTTGAAGAACGATGGATGACAGCTTTACCTCCGTGGCAAGGCAAGAAGCTGTCGCGCACGTTTTTGAATATGCTTCTCAATCGGGATCAAACGTTCTTCTGGAAGGTTAATGGAAGGGTGGCGAACAAAATGGAAGCTAATCAGACGGCGAAGTTGACTGCGCTGCCTTGTCCCCATGACCTCCCTGCATACACTTTCATAGGGTATGCCATAAGGATTGGCACGTGTCTGAGCATAAGAATCCAAATTGTCAATGTCATCCTGCATAGCGTAATTAAACAGCGATATGCCATTGTCAAAGACGGGCGCGGCACCGATTACTCTGCCAGTGTGATTATCACGGAGGATGCCGAAATTGCCGAAGTGCCGATCTTCATTGTAGATCACAGCGTCAAAGACCAACATGCTCTTGACTTCTTCAAGGGCTTGCGCACTGATCCCGGCATAGTAGTCTAGGCAAGCCTGAATTCCGCCGGTTCTGACGATCCTGCCGATAGGGATGTAGGCAGTATCGATATCAGTGAAAAGAGGGCAAGTGGATGCTAATATACCTTTCCATTTTTCCAGCCCATACTCGACGGCGTGCAGGCCCATCTGCTGAGCAATCTGGGAAGCATAGAACTCGCTGTATGGTTCGTTTCCGGTATTGGCGGCGCCTTCTGTTCCACCTTTGTAAAGATAAATTCCTTTTCCATCAATGTGCCGCCAGGCTTTACGAAGCATACCGTGGGTGGTTAGTTCTGGGGATGAGGTGATGATGGTTTTGCTATGACCGATACCTGTGTAAGCGACAAGAGAAAGGATGCTGGAAAAATTGTTTTCGTACAAATTGAATGCGGTGAATTTTCCATCGAAGCCTTCAGGGACGATCCAGTAGCTGTCATTCAGTGATAAGCCCTTGCAGACATCAATAATGCCCTTGGTGTTGTTGATGCTGAGCCCCAGGGTTTTCAGAATCTCATCTACAAAGGCCCGGTTTCTGGGGATGGTACGTTTCTGAAGCCATGAGAGAATGCCTTCATTTGTTAGCTCCAGATCCAAGGGGAATACTTGCAGGCGGTTCTCATTGACAGAAAGGAGGGTGGCTTTCATGCCAGATAATCCGGCGTCTTCCATGGAGAAGGTTAGAAGTTCCTCGTCATAGAGACGAAGGCTGTAGCGGCTGACAGCAGGAGCAGGCTTATCCTTTAGCTCAACAGATATTTCTTTATTTAGAGCGGATGCGATTTTCAGCATTGTGTCCAGGGATATATTCTGTTGACCGCTTTCGATCCGGCTGATATTTGGTTTGTGCGTTCCGATGCGGTTGGCAAGTTCCTGCTGGGATATACCTGCTTCCATGCGTGCTTCTGTCAGGGATGAGACGATTTTTTGCCGGGAAGCCAGGATTTTAAACGAATCATTCATAATGGATACCTCCAACAAAGACATGTTATCACAAATGATAACCGTGATCAAGGGGGCATAAGAAAGTTTTAACAGGATTCAAAGCAGGGCGGAAAAGGCACCAGCGTATCAGGTGGAAAAAGATCGGAGGCCTGTAACTGACGGGATCCAATAAGTTCAGCGAAGTAGAAGGAGAGAATGAGAATGGCAAAGATGACGTCCGCGCAGGCGGCGAAAGAGCTGCGGAAACTGAATGACCAGCACGATGCACTGCTGGCAAGGGAGAATAAGTCCAGGGAGTTTGTGGCGGCGATCCAGGAGGATGTGGAGAAAATCCGCCCTGATTATGATTACGCCGGAACACAGGCAGAGCTTGACAGGATGGAAGGACAGATCCGGGCGCTGAAGCATGCGATCAACACCTTCAATCTGTCCCAGGAGGTACCGGGCTTTGGGATGACCATAGATCAGATGCTGGTGTATATCCCGCAGCTTACAGCCCGGAAGAAGAAACTGGACTATATGAGGAAGAAACTGCCAAGGGAACGGGAAGACTCCGGCTACGGCAGGAGCAGTAATATCGTGGAATACAAATACGCCAACTATGATATTTCCGCGGTTGAGGCAGATTATATAAAAACTGTGGACGAACTGTCAGCGGCACAAAATGCACTTGATCAGGTGAATTCGACAGTGGAGTTTGATATCGAGATGTAAAAGGCTTTTCCGCAGACAGGCAGCGACGTAACAGCATCCGCGAAAAGATGGGTGTTAAGGAATCGGTTTATTGATTGCGTTTATGGAAGAATGGTTATTCCAGTTTTTATCTGTAATGGTTCATTGTCGTTTTCCCTAACAATCCTCGACAGATTGATATGATGCTGTTTGTCTGGAAAACCTGGTGCAAAGTATCCGGATTGGGTTTGGCTATTACCCTTAAGCCGCAGGTTCAAGGTCATCGTTATCTGTTATTTCAACCGTTATAGCGATTGGTTTTGTGGTTTATGGATTCAGTCACGATGGGTTTTGAGGATCCACCGAGGAGTTGGCCTGTTTGCGCAGCAAACAGCTTGTCAGGTGACGAGCACTGACAAAAGTCACTACGCCGAAAGACCAGGTTGCTCGTCAGAGGAGTACGGATGACGGAGCGCTCGGGGCAGAGGAGGTTCGGTTCCGGTCTGTCCCATTTTTTGAAATATGATTGGGGAGGAGGCATGCCCATCGCGTACGCGATGGTTTTGTCGGGAAGCAGGTACTTGACATATGACTTGGCGAATCAACAGACCCAAATGTACCTGCAGAGGAGTGGGCCTGTTTGCGGAGCAAACAGCTTGTCAGGTGACGAGCACTGACAAAAGTCACTACGCCGAAAGACCAAGTTGCTCGTCAGAGGAGCGTAGAAGACAGAACGGTGTTGATAACATAGAAAAAGAGCCTCATGGAGTTGTTATCCTCGTGGAGGCTCATGGTGTGGAGCGCCTGTGGCGGTGATCAGATAGTGACTGCCTGAAACGTGTTGATGGACGCAATCTCTTTTTGGATAGATGCCTTCAGCACCCTGATGTCCAGGTCACTTTGCATGTCCAGGAAGTATCTGTCAGACACACCGATGAACTTCGCCAGCCGAAGTGATGTGCCTGCGGTGATCTTTCTGTTACCGCTAAAGATCGTCTGTATCCTGGAAACAGGAACGTGAATCTCTTTGGCGAGCCGGTATGCAGATATGTTTATTGGCCCCATAAACTCCTCTCTGAGGATTTCGCTTATCGTATGGTAGGCGTGGGGACAGAATCGGGCATGGCAGGACTCCTTCTGGTGCGGTTATGGGCTTTTCCGACGCCCGATGACTTCTGCTTTCGAAAAAAGCTTGTATTTTGCGTCCGTACGGATGGGATGCAGCTTATCCCGGCGCATCAGGTCATCTATGTTCTGGCGGGAGCAGTCCAGGATGCTGCAGGCTTCGGATGCACTGACGATGCGGTTTTGTACATAGCGGTGAATGTCGGTAAGCGTAACCGGCACAGCCATGCCACGCATAAACAGATCCCGGTGAGAAATCGCAGCCTGGCGATTCCAGTAGATTCCATAACCACCTGGCTGTACTTCAACGGAGTTGAAGCGATCCTGTGTGGCCAGGTATGGCGTACATGCGGTACAGGCGATTTCTGTCGTGTCAACGATCTTTGCCATGCCATTGCGGAAAAACACCAGCAGACGGGGCAATTCGAGTGGCACGACATCCTCTACCTTGGTCTGCCACCGGCGGGCAAGGAGTTCCGGAAGGTGATCCGTGGAGATTTCTTCCAAATAACAGTCATCCTGTTCGCAGCGGCCCATGGTAAGCAGGAGGAGGGAAAATTCATCATATTCCTTCAAACCGTTATCCCGCAGGATTTCGCCGATATTCTGCCGGTCTTGCGGGACGATCCGCTGACGAACCCACCGTTCGCTCCAAATACTGTCGATACTGTAGATACCACGGTTAACAAAAGATGAAAGGACAGGAGGTGCTTCCCATGGATCAAGGCTGTCGGAAAGTTCAATATAGAATGATTTGGAGGGCTCATAATATACAAGGAAGCCGAGAACCTTATCCTCCATGGAGTCATCCCTGATTGCGAAGATTCTCATATTCCTGCCACCTCCTCCAGATCATTTCCCAGCTGCGTTCCAGCCGGTAGATGCTGATTGCGTCGTCAAGCTCGTCAAGCAGTGCCTGGCGGTCCGACTCCTGCAACGGACGAACACGGGGAAATTGCCCCGGTGGGATGAGATGAAGATTCTCCCATGCGGACCGGGACCCGATAAAGCATTGTACGGGCTTATCCGCCATGACATCTTCTTTTGCAAGAGCGGCGTCATCCGGAATCCGGCTGAAGAGGGAGACGCCGTGGTCAAACAGCGGCGCAAGACGTACTGACTTTTTAAACCTGTTGATCAGGACTTCGATGTTCGCCCCGTGCCTGTCGCGGTTGAGGATCAGGTAGTCCACAAGGAGCATCTGCCAGATGTATTCTGCCCAGCCGTTCCGGATGCAGAATTCAAGCGGGGATTCATTCGGAAGCTTGCTGCTACTGTAGTAAACATCCAACGCATCCTTCTTCTCACCGCGTTGCCTGAAATTTCGGGAGGCGCACAGCCAGGTCCGGATGAGTTTGTTATCCACAATGATATCCGCATGGATCAGCTGGTAAGACAGATGAGGAATGTCAAGTACAGTGAGCAGTCGGTCAGCGATGATCTCATTGACAGATTCATGACCGGTGACGCCATGATAGGAGTCATAATCTGAGAGCTTGTAATATATCCTGTCACTGCCATCGCCTTCCTGAGCTTTCAGGAAAGAGCCTGCAGCTCCGGATGAATTACGGATTTTGGACCAGCTGAGATATGTCAGATCCTGCGGGGCGCGAATGATCTGCTCCATGGGTGCACCTCCTGACCATAGGATAACGTGATACTTGAAAAATGTCAAGCTGAGATAAATGGCGAAAATGGGGGCGAGATGGTGTGGAGGGATGTCAAATACAGAAACTTTGGTGATCATGATACGGATAGAAATGATTAGCAGGGAGGAAAGCACTCATATAAAGGAGATTCATCAGGAAACAACGATCGTGCCATGGCAGGAGTCATGGGAAAAGACGTTCTGCGAAGAAAAAGGCAGGATTACGGATGCTATAACAGCGGCAGGCCTGGAGGGAAGTATTTATCACATAGGTTCCACGTCCGTAATAGGAATGTGCTCTAAGCCGATTATTGACATCCTGGTCTGTCCGGTGCCGGGAACATCGCTTGAAGCGTGTGCTGACGTGTTGGTGAAGATCGGTTATACCAATCTTGGAGAGTGTGGACGTCCGGGCAGGTTTTTCCTGACGAAAGGGGATAGGGAGAACGAGACGTTTTATCTCCAGCTCTGTTATGAAGATCATCAGGTGGCAAAGGATCAGAAGCTGTTCAGATTCATTGAAACTCATGATGAAACTGTTTTTCAGGAGTACATGCTGCTGAAAACTATGCTTGCTGGAATGTTCCCGCAGGAACGGGATACCTACAGGACGGTGAAAGGCAGATTTGTGGAAGGCGTGCTCAGCGCATACCGGCTCGGGGAGAAAACCACAGCGGAGGAAAACCTGGAGGCAGGCTTAGAGGATGATATACGGATCAAGTACTGGATTTATCAGTTTGAAGCCACAGAAGAAGCCAGGGCTGAGATGGAGGCGTACTGCCAGGTGCACGAGCTGACGATGGATGAATTCTTTGAAAGTGCAGTACGGTACTGGGTTGATTTTCTCAAAGCTGATCCGGAAGGGGCCAGGAAAGCTGCAGAGGAAGCGAAAAACCTGAAGGAAGAAGACGAAAGAATCCGGCTCATCCGCTATTACCCGGTATACAATGGAGAGACGGAAGTGCAGGCGTTGAAACGCACACTGGCAGAAGAAGCGGATGCAGGCGTGAAGGAAAGCATGTGTGCGGACGGTGAGTAAAGGGATACGCGCAGATTGGAGATGCGATGGGAAATAATGTGTTTGGGCTGAAAGAAAAGGAAGCGATCATCCTTCGGGATATCTGCTTTGCCAGAATGAAAGTCTTGCATGCGGGAGAGATCCAGAATCCGGAAGATCTACAAATCCAAAGGCAGTTCTCCGAGAGTGCTGCACGGCAGGCGATGATCGTATTCAATTTCTTCTGTTGTGCATGGTCCGGGAATGAAGAAGGGGTGAAGCGGCAGGCGGCAGACCAGAAGAATCAGGGGCCGCACGCCGGCGGTGGGTATTATGACGGCATGATCCGGGATTATAAGGCGCTCATGGCTGAACGGATGTGGAATGGCAGCTATTTCGAAGAAGATGTCCTTCATCTCCAGAGCCGTCTGAAGGAGTTCATCAAGGCACAGAAGGTGCCGGCACCACGGACGTTGTATATTGCGGACTGCCATTTTTACCACAGAAGGCTGAATACAGAAATGGACCAGCGTGGGTTTTCATCCGCCGAAGAGATGAATGACCACATGATCCGGCAGTGGAACGCGAAAGTGAGAAAGAACGATACAGTGTATATCCTGGGTGATCTCAGCCTGGCGGACGGCTTTCAGACATCCGGAATTTTGGACTGCCTAAACGGAAAGAAGCATCTGATCGAAGGAAATCATGATGAGCTCTAGGCCAAAAGGTATGGCCTTGTTTATGCGCAAGGTTTTTAAGCCCTGAACAATGGCTAACTCACATAGCCAGGCCCTCATAGAGGCTGCGTTTTCTTGTATTTATTAAGCTCTCATCGGGATGACGGAAAATAATGGG
>JAFUZM010000359.1 GCA_017476605.1 Clostridia bacterium | reverse complement strand
CGCGTAAGTCTTACCGGAGATCCGTGCCTTGAGCCGCCGGCTGGCATTGAAATTCTCAAATATACCGGAATCCGGGATGACAGCCTGGAATTTGTCAGCTGTCCGACCTGCGGCAGAACCTGCATTGATGTTGCGGGCATCATGAAGCGCGTTCAGACGGCGCTTGAAGGGGTAAATGTCCCCATGAAAGTCGCCGTAATGGGCTGTGTGGTCAATGGCCCCGGCGAGGCACGCGAGGCGGATATCGGAATCTGCGGGGGTGGAAACGGAGATGGCCTGTTAATCCGGAAAGGAGAAAACGCCAGAAAGATTACCGGGGATCTCGGTGAGATTCTGATCAGTGAAATTAAAGAGATTGTGAGGGAAAAGGAGCGTGAAAGATGAGCTCTTGGGAACAGGTCATTGAAGAAGCAACACCGGAGCTGGCCGGACATATCTGGCTGGATCGGGTCAATGCAAACGAAACCGGATCTGCAATCGGCGTCTTTTTAACCTCGGATATGCTCATTGACGAGAAACCATACAGAGCCATCCGAAGCGCACTGAGACGCAAATTCGATCCGATTCTGGTTTCGCTGTTTGTTCGCTCTCCTGCGCTTGGCAGCGATTTTCTCAGCAATCCGGAAAAGTATCAGGACTTCATCCTGAGGAGTATTCAGCGACATCATCAGTCCTGCGTTCCGTTTTTTAAGAAGGCCCGCTTTGAGATGAACGGGAATCTTCTCAGTCTTTTGTTTGAGGACGATATTGCTCCTCGATATGTGATTGAACAGCAGGTTGATAAATACCTGATTCAGCTGGTCAAGAATGTTTTTGATCAGGACATCAACGTCACCTGTCAGGCGGTTAAGCTGCGTGAGGAACAGATTGAGGAAATCCGGGAGCGCCGGCGCCAGGAAGAGGAAGAGGCGCTGAAGCAGATGATTCTTGAAAGCAAGATCAAATCTGCACAGGAGGGAGAGAAGAAACAAAAGCCGACGACCATTTTGGGACGGCCGATCTCCGGAGAGCCGGAGGACATTGTCCATCTGACAGAGGAAGGGAACCGGATTATCGCCTGCGGAGAGATCCTTTCGGTGGAGAACAAGGAGCTCAAGGGCGGACAGATGGTCATGGTTTCCTTTGCGATCACGGACTATACCAGCACAATCAAGTGCAAAGCCTTCCTGCACTATCACAAAGGCGGCGGACGCAGAAACGGACAGGATACGGAGCCGGTCCCGCCAACGCCGGAGGAGCGCAAAGCGGTGGAGGCGGTCATCAGCGAGCTGGAGCCGCATAAGTGGGTGATTGTCCGGGGTGATCTTAAAATGGACAACTTTGACCATGCGCTTACGCTGATGGTCAATGACATCTCCCCGAGAACCGCTCCGGAACGTCTCGATCTCTGTGAGGAAAAGCGGATTGAGCTGCACATGCATACCAACATGAGTGAGATGGACGGCGTTTCAAGTGCGACGGATCTCATCGCACGTGCAGCAAAGTGGGGACACCCTGCAGTCGCGATCACCGATCATGGCGTGGTCCAGGCGTTTCCGGAGGCATTCCAGGCGGCGAAAAAGTTCGGAATTAAGCTGCTGCCCGGAATGGAAGGATACCTTACGGACATCAAGGAGATCGTCATTAATCCGACGGATCGGGAGCTGAGCCGGGATATTGTGGTGGTGGATTTTGAAACCACGGGGCTCAACACAAAGAAATGCCGGATTATTGAAATTGGCGCCATTCGAATTCGGAACGGACAGATTATTGAGGAGTATTCGAAGTTTGTGAATCCCGGCATGCCGATTCCGGAGGTCGTTACCAATCTGACCGGAATATCGGATGCCATGGTGGTCAACGCAAAGGACGCCTCAGTGGAGATTCCGGCACTGCTTGAGTTTATCGGAGACTCTCCGTTTGCCGCCCATAATGCCAGCTTTGACTACCCGGTATTGGTTTCGGAATGCAAACGCCTTGGCATTGACATTTCGCTCTCGGTCATTGATACGCTTGAGCTCTCGCGTCGGCTGTATCCGGATATGAGAAGCCATAAGCTGTCCGCTGTCTGTAAAAAACTGGGCGTAAGTCTCAAAAATGCGCACCGCGCGGTGCATGATGCCCATGCCACTGCCTTATGCCTCAATGCGATGCTGGACGAATGCTACGAAAAGGATGTTACCCGGCTGGATCAGGTGAATCAGGCCATTGCAGCAGGATCCATCGGCGAATCCTATCACATCACGCTTCTGGCGTCCGAACAGGACGGAATCACAAACCTCAATCGGATTGTAACGGAGGGCCATCTCCATTATTTCAGCAAAAAACGTCCGCATACCCCCCGACAGATTCTGCAGAAATTCCGTAAGGGAATCATCGTTGGCTCTGCCTGCGAACAGGGAGAGGTGTTCCGGGCGGTGCTGAATGATGTGGATGACAAGGAATTAAAGCGCATTGCACGCTTTTACGATTATCTTGAAATTCAGCCGATCGGCAATAACGCCTTTCTGGTCCGCGAGGGGAAAGCGGATGATGAGGAGCAGCTGCGCAATTTCAATCGCCGAATCGTTCAGATTGGCGAGGAACTGGGCATCCCTGTCTGTGCCACCGGCGACGTGCATTTTCTGGATCCCAAGGATGCCATTTTCAGGACAATCATACAGAATATGCAGGGCTTCAAGGATGCAGACATGCAGGCGCCTCTGTATTTCATGACCACACAGGAAATGCTCGACGAGTTTTCCTACCTGGGAAAAGAGAAGGCCCATGAGGTCGTCATTGAGAATCCTGCGAAAATAGCGGCACGAGTGGGAAAGCTGGGCCTTTATCCCGTACATCCGGAGGGCAAGGATACGTTCCAGCCCTTCTGGCCGGACGCTGCGGACAACATCCGCAACCTGTGTGAGGAAAAGATTCTGGAGCTGTACGGGGAAAATCCGCCGGAAATCGTCGTTGCCAGGAAAGAAAAAGAGCTTGGGTCCATTCTTGGCTATGGATATGGCACCCTTTACAACATTGCAGAAAAGCTTGTTAAGAAATCCAATGCGGATGGATACCTGGTGGGCTCAAGAGGCAGCGTCGGCTCCTCCTATGTGGCACATCTTGTCGGCATCTCCGAGGTCAATGCGCTTCCGCCACATTACCGGTGCCCGAAATGCAAGCATACGGACTTTGATATCGACAAGAGCAAATACAAGGTTGGGGTTGACCTGCCCATCGCGAACTGCCCTGAATGCGGGACGGAATATGTCCGTGAGGGATTTGATATCCCGTTTGAGGTATTCCTGGGGTTCAAGGGGGATAAGGTTCCCGATATTGATCTCAATTTCTCGGGCGTTTATCAGCCCAAAGCACACGCATACATTGAGGAGCTGTTTGGAAAAGGATACTGTTTCCGCGCGGGAACCATCGGCACGCTTGCAGAAAAGACCGCCTATGGTTATGTAAAGCGCTACTGTGAGGACCGGGAAAAGGTACTCGCGGATGCGGAAATGAACCGTCTGGCCGCCGGCTGTGTCGGTGTAAAAAGAACGACAGGTCAGCATCCTGCCGGAATGGTGGTTCTGCCAAAGGAATACGAAATCTGTCAGTTCGTTGCCATACAGCATCCGGCAAATGATCTTGAGAGCCCGGTCATTACCACACATTACGACTTTGGCTCGATGCATGACGTACTGGTGAAACTGGACGTACTTGGGCACGATGATCCAACAATGATTCGTATGCTGGAGGATCTGACCGGCATTGATGCCAAAACCGTACCGCTGACAGATCCCGGGGTCATTTCCCTGTTCTCCGGAACAGAGGCGCTTGGCGTCACCCCGGAGCAGATTGGCTCCAATACGGGCACTTACGGTGTCCCGGAGTTTGGCACGAAGTTTGTTCGTCAGATGCTGGAGGAGACTAAGCCAAAGTCCATGGAGGAACTGATTCGAATCTCCGGCCTGTCTCACGGAACGGACGTCTGGATCGGGAATACCCAGGACATCATCAAGGCTGGAATTGCTCCGCTGTCCTCCTGTATCTGCTGTCGTGATGATATCATGAACGCGCTCATCGACTATGGTGTTGAGCCTAAGATGGCCTTTGTGACCATGGAAAATGTCCGAAAGGGTAAAGGACTCAAACCGGAAATGGAAGAGGCGATGCGAAAGAACAATGTTCCGGACTGGTACATTGATTCCTGCAAGAAGATCAAGTACATGTTCCCTAAGGGGCACGCGGTGGCGTATGTCACGATGGCGCTTCGGATTGCATGGTATAAGGTCTATCAGCCTGCAGCGTATTACTGTGCCTATTTTACCGTGCGTGCAGACTGCTTTGATTCGGTTGTGCTGGGAGGGTCTCTCGAATCCATTAAAGCCCAGTATGAGGAGATGGAGCAGAACAGCAAAGATCTGACGGCCAAGGATAAGGAACTCATGATCATCATGGAACTGGTCATTGAAATGCTGTATCGGGGCATTCGCCTGGCGCCGATCGACGTGGAAAAGTCGGATGCACTCAACTTCCAGTTGCTGGATGACAAGACGATTCTGATGCCCTTTAACGCCATCCCGGGCATGGGAGAGGCTGCGGCCAGGAGCATCGTTGAGGCAAGAAAGGAAGCACCGTTCTTATCCGTGGAGGATATGATGAAGCGGACAAAGATTTCGCAGTCGATTTGTGATCTGATGCGGGAAAGCGGATGCTTTAATAATCTGCCGGACACAAACCAGATTTCACTGTTTAATCTATAAAAAATGTGGCTGCTGCATTTCTGCAGCAGCCACAAGATTTATTCGGCCTGCCAGCCTTTACATACGTCAATCCAATCCTCATAATGGGAGGTTTTCTGGAGCTCTTCAATCGTAAGCTCAATGGCACTGTTTGAACTTCCACAGGCGGGGAACACCGTCTCAAAGCGTTTCAGGGAGACATCCAGGAAGACGCGCACACCCTCGTTGATGGCAAATGGACAGACGCCACCGACAGCGTGACCGATCAGGGACTCAACCTGGTCAAACGGGATCATCTTTGCTTTCGTTGAAAACCTGGCCTTGAACTTGCCGTTGTCAATCTTTGAGTCCCCTGCTGTCACGATCAGGATCGGAGCGTCGTCATGCAGCACAAAAGACATCGTTTTTGCTATACGACGGGGCTCTGTATTGGCAGCAATGGCTGCCTCTTCAACGGTTGCACTTGATACTGGGAACTCCAGGACACGATCCTGCATGCCAAAGGACTCAAAATAGCGTTTCACTTTTTCGACGGACATAGTCGTTCCTCCTCCTGCGGTGGTATATTTTTGATAGTTGATTGCTGAGTAATTCTGAGAGGTACCGACAAAACCTTCGCTCTGTTGGCATGGCTTCTGAATCGCTCGAAAACATACATTTGCGTATGAAAATGGGAGTGCAATTGCCTGCAAAACAGGCAAACAAAATGACTTTCGTGATATTACCACATATTTTTTGCCGTTACAAGTGTGAATCCAACATGGAAACAGCTTAATAAAATAAAGTTTGAGCCGCGATTAGCTGGGGTATTCCGCCAAAACCGCAAAATAATTCAATGATTTTTCCGGAAAGCATTGTAATCAGTCCGCTTTCTTTGATAAAATCCGCACCGTAATTCAGGAAATTACAGAAATTATTTGAAAGGAGCTTTTATTGTTATGGCTACCGTAAAAGTGAAAGAGCAGGTTATTCTTCAGTATGGCAATACTTCTGCAGATATTACAGATTTGAATGCAAAGGTTCGTCAGATTTGGAAAGATGGCGGAAATAAAGTTGCCGATCTCAAATCGATCAGCATCTATGTTAAGCCGGAAGAGAATGCCGCTTACTACGTGATCAACGAGAACGTAGACGGAAAAATCGAATTGAACTAATTCATTCAGCTCTGAAAGGGCGTCAGCCCTTGCAGGGTTTTATTTTTTATCCCAATCAAAGTGTTTTCACAGGAAGAGAAATCTGATATAATCTTTTCTGATCACATGGACCGGATATGGATCATGGGAATTGAAATAAGCCGGCATAGCGTGTAGCGACTGCCAGAGCATGGACAGGGGAAGGTATGGGCAAACAGCTTTCGATCAGAGAGGTCTTCAAAAACTATAACAGCAGTGAGCAGTTCTCAAAAGAGGTCATTGCCGCACTGGCCAATGAACGGCTTTACGTTCCCGTGGTTTCAGTGAAGGTGGGAAGCGGGGAAGTGGACATTCCTGTCAGAGTACCGGGGGAGGATGGTAAGGAATGCTTTGCAGTCTTTACATCGGAAACCGTCATTGACAAGCGATTCTACCTTAAGTACAAATGGCGGGAGGTTTCGCTGATTCATCTGAGGTCGTTCCTTCTTGAACACACGGAGGAACGGGATGTCATTGTCGATCCTTTCTCAGACCAGGCGTTTGTACTCAAGTTCTCGCTTCTCACAAAGCTTCTGGCCAGTGAGTCTCTTCATGAGGCACAGAAGACCTCTGTGGATGCACTGCTTGATTCGGATGTGAGCGAATATCAGGAAGCAATTGAGGTCCTGCGCCCCTTCTTTGAGGAAAGCACTGAGATAAAGGGCGTTTATCCCTTTGTGTATCAGGACGAACAGCAGTCCATTCATGCACTTGCACTTGCTCTTGATGTAGCACCTGGCACAAAGAAATCCGCCTATTTTTCTCAGCTGTTCAAGGCAATCAATGCCTTAACCGGGAACAAGACCCTGATGATGCTGCTCGACTATGATGATCTGGCAAGTGAAATCAGGCAGATGAAGATAGCGAATCTGATCCAAAAGAAGCAGTAGAAGGAGGACCTGCAATGAGGCCTGAAAAGCAAAACTATTACATGAATATTGCAGCAGAGGTTGCAAAGCGTTCGACGTGTCTCAGAAGACAGTATGGGGCTGTCATGGTCAAGGATGATGTGATCGTCTCAACCGGATATAACGGTGCGTGCAGGGGAGAGAAAAACTGTACGGATGTGGGCTTTTGCGAGAGACAGCGCCTTGGCATTCCTGCGGGCGAACGATATGAGCTTTGCAAGGCAGTGCATGCGGAGCAGAATGCGATCATCAACGGAAACCGTTCGGATATGATCGGTGCGGATCTTTATGTGTTTGGATGGCAGGAGGATCACCCGATTGACACCGAATGCTGTCTGATGTGCCAGAGAACCATCCGGAATGCCAGAATTGGCCGTGTTTTAAAAAATCATCCGTCGGATGGAACGATTGTGGTTGAAACGCTTCCGTAATATGTCAATTTGAATTGTCTTTTTTCCTAATATTTGCCTTATAGATACAGACAAATTGTGTTGCGATTTATAAATTTGGGTGAATAGATGATTTGTAGAGAAAATTTAAAATTAGGTATTGACAATTCTTTTTTGACGGTTTATAATACGGGACGTTGCGAAGGGGTATGGTGTAATGGTAACACGTGGGTCTCCAAAACCTTTGTTGAGGGTTCGAGTCCTTCTGCCCCTGCCATGCAGGCATGCCAAAGCATGCCTGTTTCTTTTTATTTTATGGCTTGCCATGAAAGACACTTTCCGCTATAATACCGACAACAGTGATGATTGAGACAACGCCTGAGACGAAATCTTTTCAGAGAGAGTGAAACGCGGCTGTAATTTCACTTATGGATTTCCAGGAAATTCACTCATGAACTTTTCTCCTGAAGACAGTAAGGAGAAACGGGAAAGCCCGTTACAGCGCTGAGGCTCTTTTATAGAGTGAAATTGGGTGGTAACACGAGTCATTTCGTCCCTTTACGGGGACGATTTTTTTTACTCATTTAGGAGGAGAAAAGAATGGAGATTCAGGAACAACTTCGTAAACTGCAGGAGGATGCAGCGGCTGAACTTGAAAAAGCCGTGGACAAGGCCGGACTGGAGGAAATCAGGCTGCGTGTTCTGGGCAAAAAGGGACAGCTGACGCAGATGCTGCGGTCCATGGGACAGCTTCCTCCGGAGGAGCGTCCGCAGGTGGGCCAGATGATCAATGCCGTCCGCGAAAAACTGACACAGCGCTTTGATGAAATGGAAGCTCTTCAGAATAAGAAAGAGCAGGAAAGAGCGCTTGAGAGAGAAATCATTGACATCACTGAACCGAGAAAGCACATTGCATTTGGCAGCAGACATCCGCTCTCGCTGATTGAGGATAAGCTGATCCGCATTTTCACCAGCATGGGCTTTGATGCGGTCGAGGGACCGGAGGTTGAACTGGATCTGTTCAACTTTGAGCTGCTTAATATTCCGAAGAATCATCCGGCAAGAGATGCTCAGGATACCTTCTATATTGAGGACAATATCGTTCTCAGAACGCAGACCTCCGGTGTTCAGGCGCATACCATGCTCGAAAGAAAGCCGCCGATCCGTATTGTCTGCCCCGGACGGGTCTATCGCGCAGATGAAGTCGACGCGACGCATTCGCCGGTTTTCCACCAGATGGAAGGTCTGGTCATCGACAAGGATGTGACCATGGCGGATTTGAAGGGAACGTTGGATATTTTTGCCAAAGCTCTTTTCGGCGAGGATATGAAAACGCGTTTCCGTCCGTCCTTCTTCCCGTTCACGGAGCCTTCTGCTGAGGTGGATCTTACCTGCATGGCCTGCCATGGCAAGGGCTGCAGGATCTGCAAGGGAACAGGCTGGATTGAGGTTCTGGGTGCCGGCATGGTAAATCCGAAGGTCCTTGATATGTGCGACATTGACAGTAAGGTATATGGCGGATTTGCATTTGGCGTTGGTATTGAGCGAATTGCAATGCTCCATTATGGAATCAATGACATGCGTCTTCTGTATGAAGGAGATGTACGTTTCCTGTCCCAGTTCCGTGAAGACTGATTGGAGGATAAGAACATGAAAGTACCAATGCAATGGTTAAAAGTATATACGGATATTCCCATGACAGCCAGCGAGTTCCAGGATGCAATGATCATGCACGGAACCGGCGTCGAGGGTGTTGAGGATCAAAACGAGACGGTCAAAAAGGTTGTCGTCGGAAGAATCCTCAAAATTGTCCCGCATCCGGATTCCGATCATATGGTGATCTGCACGGTGGATGTCGGAGAGGCGGAGCCTCTGCAGATTGTCACCGGTGCACCGAACGTGCATGAAAACGACGAGGTACCGGTCGCGCTCGTCGGTGCGGAGCTCCCGGGAAATATTGTGATTAAGAAGGGAAAGCTTCGCGGGGTGGATTCCTACGGAATGTGCTGCTCAGGTCCTGAGCTGGGCGTCCCGGAATATCTCTATCCCTCTGTAGGTGACAAGGGCCTTCTCATTTTCAATGAAACCTATGCTCCCGGAACGGACGTTCGTTCGATCCTCGGCATTGATGATCAGATCATTGATTTTGAAATCCTCGCGAACCGTCCGGACTGTCTCAGCGTCTGGGGACTGGCAAGAGAGGCTGCCGTAACTATCGGATCAGACTTTAAAAAGCCGGAGATTGCCTTTGACACTGTTCCTGGAAAGATGGATGAGTTTGTCAAGATTGATGTCAGGGATACGGATCTTTGCCCTCGGTATGTGGCCAGAATTGTAAAGAACGTCAAGATCGGCCCCTCTCCGATGTGGCTGAGAAAAGCACTGTATGGCGCAGGAGTGCGTTCCATCAATAATATCGTGGACATCACCAACTATGTCATGCTTGAAACCGGTCATCCCATGCATGCCTTTGACCTTGACAAGGTGAAAAACGGACATATCATCGTACGTCGTGCATTTGAAAACGAGAGCATTACTACGCTGGATGGAAAAGACCGCGCGCTCACAACGGATATGCTGATGATCGCGGATGAAACAAATGCCACAGGCATTGCAGGCGTCATGGGCGGCGAGGAATCCGAGATTACAGAGGGAACCCATACGGTTCTGTTTGAAGCAGCGGCCTTTGACAGGACAAGCATTCGTCTGACGACCCGTGCACTTGGCCTTCGTACGGAGGCCAGCGGACGCTTTGAACGCGGTGTCTGTGCGGCCACCTGCCGGGAGGCGGCAGACCGCGCTTGCCAGCTTGTTGCAGAGCTTGATGCAGGCGAGATCCTTGAGGATGTCTATGACTGCTATCCGAATCCGAAACCGCAGCCGGTCATTGAGGCATCCGTCAATCGGATTAACCGGAAAATCGGCCTTGAGATTTCCGGCGAGGAAATGCGTGATATACTCACAAAGCTTGAGATGAAGGTCACGCTTGAGG
Source organism: Clostridia bacterium (assembly GCA_017476605.1). Lineage (GTDB taxonomy): Bacteria > Bacillota > Clostridia > Christensenellales > Aristaeellaceae > Ventricola. The sequence goes on along the minus strand of JAFUZM010000359.1, from coordinate 19,394 downwards.
GAGATAAGATTACGGTCATTCCGCCGGTATTCCGCGAGGATGTGGAAATTGAGGAGGATCTGGCAGAGGAAGTCCTGCGTATTCATGGATACGAGTATATCGGTTCCACGCTGCTGCGCGGCGAGACTGCACCCGGAAAGCGGAATGAGAACATGGTGGTTTCTGACCGCGTGGGCAATTTCCTTGCCGCCAAAGGGTTCTTTGAAATTCGGAACTTCTCATTCATCAGCCCCAGGGATATTCAGAAGCTGGAGCTTGAGGAGAAGGATCCCCGTGCCTCTTTGCTGGCTCTTCGCAATCCGCTCGGTGAGGATACCAGCGTCATGCGGAGCACACTGATTCCCAGCATGCTTGAGACCATTGCGCTCAATCAGAACAGAAACAATGATTCGGCGCTGCTGTATGAAGTGGCACCGGTCTTTGATGAATATCACCGGAAACCCGGAGAGCTCCCGGAGGAAATTCCGACGCTTTGTCTTGGATCATATGGCGAAAACTCCAGTTTTTATCAGCTGAGAGACACCATCTGTGATCTTCTTGCGCTGTTTGGCATTCGCTGCGAGATTGAACGCGGGAAAGAAACCTATCTCCATCCGGGACGCACAGCGGTCATTCTTGCAGATGGCAAACAGATCGCCTATGTGGGTGAACTGCATCCCAATACCATGAAAGCGTTTGAAATCGGAAAGCGGACGGTGGTTGCGGAGATGAACCTCAAGATGGTTCGTGAGCTGCAGAAGGAAGTTGAACATATTAAACCGCTGCCCAAATTCCCTGCTGTTGCACGCGATCTTGCGCTGGTCATGGCGGAGAGCACGATGATCGGCGATGTACTGGCGACTATTAAGGCTGCCGGAAAGCCGATTCTCTCGGAGGTAAGTGTCTTTGATATTTATCGTGGAGCGCCTATGCTTCCCGGAACCAAATCGGTTGCCTTCTCTCTCCAGTTCCGGCATCCGGATCATACGCTGACGGATGAGGATGTCGCTCCTGTACTCAATACCATTCTTGATGAATGTAAGAACAAGTGCCATGCACTTCTCAGAATCTGAAAATGAACATCAATAAATCAATCGGCCCCAGCACGCAGCGGTATGCCGTGCTGGGGGAGCATCTGGATCATACCTGGTCTCCCTATATTCACAACACCCTGTTTGAAGCGACCGGGAATGATGCGGTCTATCTGCCGATCATCATCGACAGCGCACACTTTTCCTCCGTGATTGATGTCCTTCGCTATGGCTTCAAGGGCTTTAATGTGACCATTCCCTACAAAGAGAAGATTCTTCCGTATCTGGATGAACTGGATGATAGGGCACGGGCGCTCAAAGCCGTCAATACCGTAGAGGTGGTCGATGGCAGACTCATCGGACATAATACGGATGGAATGGGAATGATTCGGGCTATTGAGGCGGAGCGTGTTCCGGTCACCGGCGTTCATGCATTGATTCTGGGTGGCGGCGGAGCCGCACGTGTTGCCGGCTATGAAATTCTCGAACGCGGTGGAACGGTGGATTTTGCACTTAGAAATCCACAAAAAGCCTCGGGGCTCATCGCAAGTTTTGAGGATGCGTTTGGGGACGCGGCGAGCCGGATTCACGCCATTGATTTTGATGCCGTGCAGGATTCATACGATATACTGATCAATTGCACTCCGGTTGGGATGTTCCCCAATCAGGACGCCTGCCCCGTTGAGGAACGGGTGCTGGAGTCCATTGGAGCGATCTTTGACGCTGTCTATAATCCCCGGGAAACATGCCTGCTCAATCTGGCCCGTTCAAGGGGAATTCCTGCGGTGGAAGGGCTTGGCATGCTGTTTTATCAGGCTGTTGAGGCGCAGCGCTTCTGGAGGCTCCTGAAGCTCCCGCCGGAGCAGGTGCAAAAAGAAGTCTATCGGGCATTATGTGCGTCGTTTTAAACAAAAGAATTGCTGAGGTCTGAGTGAAAATGAAACCACTGATCGGAGTATGTGCCTCTCATGATATTGGTAACCGGCAGTTTTTTGTTCGCGAAAACTATATGGAGTCATTGATTCGCGCCGGCGGGATTCCTGTGCTTCTTCCAATGAATACAGATGCTGAAGTCTGCAGGCAGATGATGGAGCGGATGGATGCACTTTTTCTGGCTGGTGGCGGTGATGTGGATCCTGCCTATTATCACATGGAAAAGATACCGGAATGCGGTGAAATTGATCCGTTACGGGATGCCTTTGAATTTCTGGTGCTGAAAGAGGCACTTGATCGGAATCTCCCGGTCTTTGGTGTGTGCCGAGGCATTCAGGTGATGAATGTCTTCTTTGGAGGAACTTTGATTCAGGATATTCCGACGCAGGCAGGCGGTCTTGAGGTCCATCAGCAGGGGGATCATTATGATCTCCCGATTCACTCGATAGACCTGTGTCCGGATGGCCTTCTGGCTAAGATCATCCCGGAGAAGAAGATTGCGGTGAATTCCAGCCATCATCAGTCGATTCTGAAGGTTGCGGATGCGTTATCCGTTGATGCGTTTTCTGAGGAAGGCATCATTGAGGCGGTACACCTCAAGAATTCGGAGAAGGTGTATGGCGTCCAGTTTCATCCGGAGCATTTTACATATAAATCAAAAATCGCACAGTCGTTGTTTGATTACTTTGTATCCTGTGCGTAATACCATTTGCCCAGCGATATTCATCCAAAAAGCTTCGCATCTGATGCGAAGCTTTTTGGAAAGAAGGGATGGAATAATTCAAATGTATTCGCGTATCATTCGTTTTATTCTGATGACGATCATGATGATGACTTTTGGAATTGGGGTAGCACTTGCTGAAAATCCGACAGTCCGCGTCTATCTGCGCCGACTGGTCTCGGATTATCCGCTTGAAATCAGCATGAGCGGGGACTATGTGAATGCGGTTCATACCATGTGGTTTAAAGACGGAACCGAGCTGACGGCAGCGATTGTTGGTGAGGACATCTATCTCTATGGAGACAGCTTTTCGCTCAATGCAGGAAAAAAAGTTTCGTTTGTAAGAACCACCATTGAGGAGGATGCGTATCTTCTGCTTGCCGGTGGAAAAAACGCCTATGCAGGAGATCTGACTCTGACCATTCAGAACGGCCAGATTCGGCCAATTCTGACCATGGAGATTGAGGAATATGTTCGTGGGGTTGTTCCGTATGAACTGGGGGACAGCTTTCCACTTGAAGCCCTCAAGGCGCAGGCGGTCGCAGCCAGGTCCTATGCACTGGCAAAAATCGGAGCACATGAGGACTACGATGTCGATGACACGACAAACGATCAGGTCTTTCGCGGACGGGAGGCAAACAGCCCGCTATCCGAACAGGCGGTGAGGGAGACCTCCGGCGAAACTGAAACGCGGAATGGAAAACCTGCGGTCTGCTATTATACCGCCAGCAACGGCGGACAGACGGAGGACGGACAGCACGTCTGGCCGGTCGAGGATAAGAATGCCTATACGTATATGGATGTCAAGGATGATCCATATGATTTCCAGAACGAAAAAAGCCCGGTGAGAAGATTTGTTCTCCCTACATCACTGAACGGCAAGGAACTGAATCCTGATTTAAGTCTGATTCTGAGAAAGGGAGTCTGCGCGAAGCTGGGTCAGAACCTGATTCCCGAGCAGATACGAATTGATCGGTTTACGGATGTTCAGATGGCGGATCCCCGGTATTCAAGCAAGAACAGGATTATGAATTCCGTTGTCTTTACAGCGAACTATTCCGTGCGAGAGATCATAAGCAGCCGGACGGTTCAAAAGGAAGCGGAGGAGGGAGAAACACCGGAAACAGAGACGGTGTACGAGTTTTCGGATTACGAGCCGGCAGAGGCTGCTGTTTCGTTCAGCCTGTCCTTCTACGGCGAACTGGAGCGGGCGATGGGCCTCTCGATCAATTCCACGGACAATGAACTGCTGACCATTTACTATACCGAGGCAGAATTTATCTTTGAAACAAGACGGTATGGCCATGGCGTCGGAATGAGTCAGCGCGGCGCGGAGCTTATGGCAAGAAGCTATGGGAAAACCTACCGGGAAATCCTCGAATTCTACTACCCGGGACTGACTCTCGTAAAAACCGAATATGAGTCTCAAACAAGACCGACGGATGGTCTTGAAGTGTTTGTGAAGCCGACGCCACGGCCGGGACCGACGCCGAGACCGACCCTGATCCCGCTTACGGAAACGGAGCTGAAAACAGGGGAGTTCCTGGCGGAGGTTGCAAACATTGATGAGGATTCCTCACTCAACCTGCGGTCATCGCCATCATACGGAGCGGAAATCCTGACGCGGCTATATTTCGGCCAGAGACTGATTGTCGAGAGTGAAACTGCGGATGGATGGTCCAAGGTAAAAACAGATGTTCTGTCCGGATACGTTCGTACGGAGTTCCTGCAGGCCGTCCAATAATAGAAGAGCCCAACATTATCATTTTCTCTGAACCGTAAAGTACTTTCATCAATCATTCCATGGAGGACGGAGATATGAAAAAAACCAAATTTGTAATGTTAGTCGCATTGCTAATCGCCGCTACTTTCATTGCAACATCCGCATTTGCGCTTATTTATCCCAAGGGGTATACGCCAAAGGAGCAGGATGTCTATGGACAAGTAATCAAAGACAGAATCCCTCTGAATGATGGGCCGGGAACAAAAAGGTTTTTTAAAGAACTGGGAACATATAACACGGGAAGCGACTGGCTAAAGATTGTCGCTAAGGCATGGGATCCCAATAATGAAATTTGGTGGGTAAAAGTGGAATGCCCCAGAGGAACGGAGCATTACGGCTGGACGGGATACAAACGTTTTTATGCTTCAAGCTTTGATTTGAATGATGTGCCGACAGAAAGTTGGTATGAATCAAATTGATTCTGTCATATTCATTCTATTAATGAGATCACGGGATTAACGCCTGTCATTTGTTGTGAGTGCAATTCTTAAACAGATGAAAAGAGCTCTTTTTACTGTTCGGTCTTAATCCAGAAGAAAGAATGAGCAGAAGGCGGCACATAACACCTTCTGCTTTTTGATGTTTCCCATGAGAGAGTTCAGTGGAAGATTGTTAAAAAAGTTACAATTCTCAAAAAAAAGCGTGTGAAGGCCTTGAAATTAAAGGTCAAAGTGTTTACAATTAGCAAGGATTTGGAAACACCAAATCCCAAGCAACAACTTAATGATAAATAGGAGGAGATTCCCATGGTTAAAGTTGCTATTAATGGTTTTGGCCGTATTGGTCGTCTTGCTTTCCGTCAGATGTTTGACGCTGAGGGCTATGATGTAGTCGCGATCAACGATCTCACCAGCCCCAAGATGCTCGCTCATCTGCTCAAGTACGACACGGCTCAGGGCCCATACAAATATAAGGATTCCGTAAGCTCCAAGGAGCCCGTGTTTGAAGAGGATGGAAAGACCGTTAAGGTTCCTGGCTCCATCACTGTCAACGGCAAGGAAATCACCATCTATGCCGAGCCCAAGGCTGCTCTGCTGCCCTGGGGCAAGCTGGATGTCGACGTTGTTCTTGAGTGCACCGGTTTCTATACCAGCAAGGCCAAGGCTCAGGCACACATCGATGCAGGCGCCAAGAAGGTTGTTATCTCCGCTCCGGCCGGCAATGATCTGCCCACCGTCGTTTTCGCTGTCAACGAGAACATCCTGACCGCGAATGACACCGTCATCTCTGCTGCTTCCTGCACCACCAACTGCCTGGCTCCTATGGCAAAGGCTCTCAATGACAAGTATCCGATCGTTTCCGGCATCATGACCACCGTTCATGCTTACACCGGCGACCAGATGATCCTCGATGGCCCGCATCGTAAGGGCGACCTCCGTCGTGCCCGCGCCGGCGCTGCCAACATCGTTCCGAACAGCACTGGTGCTGCCAAGGCTATCGGCCTTGTTATCCCTGAGCTCAATGGAAAGCTCATCGGCTCTGCACAGCGCGTTCCTGTTCCGACCGGTTCCACCACGATCCTTGTCGCTGTTGTCAAGGGTAAGGATGTCACCGTTGATTCCATCAACGAGGCCATGAAGGCTCAGGCTTCTGCTTCCTTCGGCTACAACACCGATCCGATCGTTTCCTCCGATGTTATCGGCATGACCTATGGTTCTCTGTTCGATGCAACCCAGACCATGGTTACCAAGATGGACGAGGAGACCTATCAGGTCCAGGTCGTTTCCTGGTATGATAACGAGAACAGCTATACCAGCCAGATGGTCCGCACCATCAAGTATTTTGCTGAGCTCAAGTAAGAATTCAGGAAGAGCTGTCTTTCATTTTGAAAGGCAGCTCTTTTTTGCGTTTTGCACAAAAATGCTAACCATTTTTTGACACCTGGATTCGACAAATGAATGGAAGTGTTCTTGACGATTAACTTTTGATGATGATATAATTCGTCTGTTCATTATTCTGAAAGAAGTTTGTATATGGAATATCTAAAGCCACAGGAAAGCATCGTTCGAGAGACAAAGCGCATTGCAATTGGCTCGATCATATGCTTTTTCATTATGATGATTGTCTATCTGTGCATTCACCAGCTGACCTACAAGGTTGTACTGGGAGGCATCATCGGAACAGCATATGCGATTTTCAATTTCTATCTGTTGGGCATGACCATTCAGAAAGCGGCGGCTTTAAATGATCCGGATCTGGCGCAAAGACAGGTTCGCTCTTCCTACAGTTCCCGCATGGCCGGATGGCTTCTTGTCTGTGTTCTCTGCTTTGTGCTCCCGTTCACGGAGGGGATTCCGTGCATGGTAGCCATGCTGTTTCCAAGGATTACCATCTTTGTATTGCAGATTACAGGCCAGATTCATGATTAATTGATTTGAGGGGCCATGCATCTGTCAGCAGACGGGTGCCTGATAAAATGGCTTGGCAAATCAGCGAATATAATTGTACCTGCAGGGGAGGCTGCTTATTATGAATGTAGATATCTCGGGCCCGAAAATACTGTTGTCGATCCCGGAGCTTGGGGGATTTGTGCTAACAGAGAGCGTGGTTGTCACGTGGATCGTCATGCTCATTCTGGTTCTACTGTGCCGTTTTATGACGAAGAATATGCAGATTCGGCCTCAGAAAAAGCGCCAGGTGATTGCAGAGTGGGCGGTTACGTCGATCCAGAATCTTGTCGATAATGACATGGGCCCCGGCTTTCAGGGAACAGATTATGTTCCGTTTATCGGTGCACTGTTCGCACTTTCCGCCGGATGCAGCATTTCAAGCGTATTCGGGGCGAAAGCGCCGACGAGTGATCTGTCCACGGTACTTGGCTGGGCAGTTGTCGTGTTCATTCTGATCACGTATAACAAGATCAAGGCCGGCGGTTTCCTTGGATACCTCAAGGGCTTCACGGAGCCGGTGTTTGTCATGACTCCGATGAACATCATCTCCGAAATTGCCACCCCGCTTTCAATGACATTCCGTCATTTCGGAAACATCGTCAGCGGAACCGTCATCACGGCGCTGATTTACGCAGGCCTCTCTGTTCTCTCAAGCGCTGTTCTGGGGCTTATTCCAGGGGCGGTCGGACAGGTGGTTTCGCAGGTCCCCATTTTCCAGTTTGGTCTTCCTGCGGTGCTTTCTCTGTACTTTGATTTCTTCTCAAGCTTCATGCAGGCATTCATCTTCTGCACTCTTACCATGGTGTATATCGGCGGTGCAGCAGGGAACTGATGCCATTCTTTTGATGTAATTGCGGTGACGCGATTCATATAGTCCATACAATTAATAGGAGGAAACGTAATTATGGATAATCAAACGACAATGATTCTTGCAAAAGCGATTGTTTGCGGTCTTTCTGCTCTGGGCGCCGGCTGCGGTATGAGCGGCGGTATCGGACCTGGTATCGGCGAAGGTTATGCTGTTGGTAAAGCTATCGAATCCATGGCCCGTCAGCCGGAGATGAGAGGCACACTGACCACAACCATGTTCATGGGCTGCGCTGTTGCCGAGACCACCGGTATTTACAGCCTGATTATTGCCCTCATTCTGATCTTTGCAAATCCCCTCATTGGCTACTTCAATTTCTAATGAAGCACGGCAGAAGAAAGGAGGGGGACTTCCTTGGAATCCCAGCAGTTAGTTAGTATTGCTCCCTGGACATTGATTTTCCAGATTTGCAACCTTCTTTTGCTTGTTTTCCTGTTTAAAAAATTCCTGTTTAAGCCGGTCACAGAGATTCTTGAAAAGCGTAAAGCTGAAATTGATGTGCAGTATGCCGAGGCAGAAAAGGCGGAAAATGAGGCAAAAGCGCTGAAGGTGAATTACGAGCAAAAAATGTCGAATGCCCGCGAGGAAGCAGACCGTGTGATCAAGACCGCAACAGAAAGCGCCAATGCACTTTCTGATACGATTGTAAGCAAAGCACGTTCTGAGGCCGACTCTCTGAAGCGGCGGGCTGAAAATGAGATCGAGCTTGAACGCAGGAAAGCCTTTGATGATGTCAAGAATGAAATCGGTGACATCGCTCTGGAAATTGCCTCTCAGGTGATTGATCGTGAAATCAGCCAGAAGGACCATGAGACATTTATTGATGACTTCATCAGAAATGTGGGTGAGGCTTCGTGAACGAATTCAGTCAGGTATACGGCGAAGCTTTATTTGATTTAACCTCCGAGGAACAGCTGGATCAGGCTGTGCTTGACCAAATACTTTCAGTTGATTCCCTGCTGAAAGAGGAACCGGACTATTTGAAGCTGATTGCAAGTCCGTCCATCGCGGGGGAGGATCGTCTTAAAATGCTGGATGAGGCATTTTCTGGACGGATACATGAGTATTTGCTCAATTTCCTCAAGATTCTCTGCGAACGGAATGCTTTCGATCAATTCCACAGCTGTGCTCAGGTTTATGAGAATCTTTACAATGAAAAACACAATATTGTACCAGTCTATGTCTACTCTGCCGTCGCTCTTTCGGATAAGCAGAAGGAGCAGCTGGTGGATGCCCTCACAAAGAAATCGGGAAAGACGATCAAGCTGATTGCAAAAATCGATCCCGAAATTCGTGGTGGTATTCGCTGTGAGATGGCAGGCAGGCGACTGGACAACTCGATCGAAACCAAGATGGATTCCCTTCGCCGCATCTTGTCGAAGAAGTCCTGAGAGAATATGAGAAGAAAGCCGGTGAACCCATGGACCTCAGACCTGAGGAGATTTCAAAGATAATTAAAAATCAAATCAAGCAGTACGGCAAGAAAATCGAACAGGATGAGACGGGAACAATCATCCTTGTCGGCGATGGAATTGCACGGGCGAATGGTTTGGATAAATGCATGGCAAATGAGCTTGTCGAATTTGAAAACGGCGAATACGGCATGGCTCAGAACCTTGAGGAAAATACGGTCAGTATCGTTATTCTGGGCGATGATTCCGGACTTCACGAGGGAAGCACGGTCAAGCGCACAGGACGCGTTGTATCCGTTCCGGTAGGCGAAAGCCTTATTGGACGCGTTGTCAATGCACTCGGACAGCCGATTGACGGAAAGGGCGACATTGCAACGACAGAGATTCGGCCTATTGAAAGCCCAGCGCCCGGAATCATCGAACGGAAAGGGGTTAATGTCCCTCTTCAGACGGGCATCAAGGCCATTGACAGTATGATCCCGATCGGCCGTGGTCAGCGCGAACTGATCATCGGTGATCGCCAGACAGGAAAAACGACCCTTGCAACGGATACCATCATCAATCAAAAGGGAACAGGCGTTCTCTGTATCTACGTTGCAATCGGTCAGAAAAACTCCACTGTTGTCCAGCTGGTGGAACAGCTGAACAAGGCAGGAGCAATGGACTATACGATCGTCGTCAGTGCGACAGCATCCGAGCTTGCTCCGATGCAGTATATTGCACCTTATACAGGATGTACGATGGGCGAATATTTCATGCATCAGGGCAAAGATGTTCTGATCATCTATGACGACCTGTCAAAGCATGCGGTTGCCTATCGTGCCCTTTCACTGCTGATTCGTCGTCCGCCGGGACGCGAGGCATACCCGGGCGACGTCTTCTATCTGCACAGCCGTCTTCTTGAACGTGCGGCAAGACTGTCCCCCGAATGCGGAGGCGGCAGCCTGACGGCACTGCCGATCATTGAGACGCAGGCGGGCGATGTCTCTGCCTATATTCCGACGAATGTCATTTCCATTACGGATGGACAGATCTTCCTTGAGAGTGAGTTGTTCCACTCCGGAATCATGCCGGCAGTTAACCCGGGCATCTCGGTGTCCCGAGTCGGCGGAAATGCGCAGATCAAGGCAATGAAGAAGGTTGCCGGATCACTGAAGCTGATCTATTCCCAGTATCGCGAGCTTCAGAGCTTTGCTCAGTTCGGTTCGGATCTTGATGCAGATACCAAGGCACGTCTTGCTCAGGGCGAGCGCGTTGTTGAGGTGCTCAAGCAGGGGAAGAATGCGCCTGTTCCGGTAGAGAAACAGGTCTGCATCCTGTATGCGGTTACCCATGACTACCTGAAGGATGTTCCCGTTGAGCGTGTGGCTCTCTTTGAACAGGGCCTGTATGCTCGGCTGGAATCCCAGCATCAGGAGATCCTGGATGAAATTCGTACGACCGGAAAATTTGAAAAAGAGACGGAAGAGAAGCTTAAGAAAGCACTTACGGACTATACCAAAGATTTTCTGGCAAAATAAAAGGAGGAATGCGTGATGGCCGGTGCATCCATGAAGGACATCAAACTTCGCATAAAAAGCGTTGAAAGCACCATGCAGATCACAAAGGCAATGGAACTTGTCGCCTCCTCGAAACTGAGAAAAGCCAAAGAGCGTCAGGAACGGTGCAGACCGTATTTTACCGAGCTGAGAGATGCACTAAACCGCATTGAAGCCTCGACCAGTGATTTTTCATCTCCGTATCAGATTAAGCGTCCTGTTGAAAAGCAGTGCTTAATTGTGATCGCAGGTGACCGCGGACTGGCAGGCGGCTATAACAGCAATGTCTTTAAGCAGTATGAGCGGTTTATTGCAGAGAATCCGGTGGAAACGGTGGTCATTCCGATCGGAAAACGTTCACTTGAGTATTTTGTCCGCCGAGGCATACAGGTTTTAACAGAATCATTCAGCGAAGCGGCCTCCATTCATGTTGCCGATTGCTTTGAAATGGCCGATTTAATTACAAAAGGCTATTTGAACGGGGAATATGATCGGGTCGGCATCATCTATACAAAGTTTGTTTCCCTGTTGACCCAGACCACAGATGCCCTCCATCTCCTTCCGCTTGCCCTTGAGGAAACCGAGAAGGCTGAAAAGGCAGCTGCGGCAGAGCATGGGATTCAGCCGCTGGTGATTTATGAACCGGACCCCAATACGGTCTATGATTCGATTGTTCCCAATTACATTGCGGGCATGATTTATGGCGCAATGTGTGAATCGGTGGCAAGCGAACTGGGCGCCAGACGTACGGCAATGGATGCTGCCAACAAGAATGCAGCGGAAATGATCGACGATCTTAGCCTGAAGTATAATCGTGCAAGGCAGGGGGCAATCACTCAGGAGATTACGGAAATTGTCGCCGGAGCTGAGCACTGAGGATGCGGGAATCGGTCACGGGAGATGTGACGAAAGCAATTATATTGGCGCGTTGGCCTGCACAGATGCAGTTTGTCGAAAGGCAATCATCGACGGTGCCAATGCCTTTAGCAAATTCATGATTTCTTAAGGAGCAATATATGGCAAAAGGAAATGTCGGTACAGTGGCCCAGGTCATTGGCCCTGTACTGGATATTAAATTTAGCGATGGCGAATTGCCACAACTGCTCAATGCTGTTGAAATTCCAAATGGAGACAAGACAATTGTTGCAGAGGTTGCACAGCACATCGGTGATGATGTTGTGCGATGCATTGCAATGAGCAGCACAGATGGTTTGGTTCGTGGCGCAAAGGCGACCGATACAGGTTCGTCTATTACCGTTCCTGTTGGAGAGAAGTGCCTTGGACGAATCTTCAATCTTCTGGGTGAACCGGTGGATAACCAGCCGGCTCCGGAGGATGTCGAGCGCTGGCCGATCCATCGGGATCCACCGAGCTATGATGAGCAGGAAACCTCGACCGAAATGCTTGAAACGGGCATTAAGGTTGTCGACTTGATTGCACCGTATGCAAAGGGCGGCAAGATCGGCCTTTTCGGAGGCGCAGGTGTAGGCAAAACTGTTCTCATCATGGAACTCATCAATAACGTAGCAAAAGAACACGGCGGACTCTCCGTCTTCACAGGCGTTGGCGAGAGAACCCGTGAGGGAAACGATCTCTATTATGAGATGAAGGAAAGCGGCGTTATCAATAAGACAGCCCTGGTCTATGGACAGATGAATGAGCCGCCGGGGGCAAGAATGCGCGTTGGTCTCTCCGGCCTTACGATGGCCGAGTATTTCAGAGACCGCGAGGGACAGGACGTCCTCCTGTTCATTGATAATATTTTCCGTTTCACCCAGGCAGGCTCCGAGGTTTCAGCGCTTCTTGGACGTATGCCCAGCGCTGTTGGCTATCAGCCGACACTGGCAACGGAAATGGGCGCCCTTCAGGAGCGCATCACCTCCACGAAGCATGGCTCCATCACGTCGGTGCAGGCGGTCTATGTCCCCGCAGATGACCTGACGGATCCGGCTCCGGCTACCACATTCGCGCACCTGGATGCGACGACGGTTCTTTCAAGAGCGATTTCCTCTCTTGGTATCTATCCTGCCGTTGATCCGCTGGAATCCACGAGCCGCATCCTGACTCCTGAGGTCGTCGGTGAGGAGCATTACAAGGTTGCCAGAGAAGTGCAGCGTATTCTGCAGCGGTATCGTGAGCTGCAGGACATCATCGCGATCATGGGCATGGATGAGCTCTCTGAAGAGGATAAACTGACCGTTTCAAGGGCCAGAAAGATTCAGCGCTTCCTGTCTCAGCCCTTCAGCGTTGCAGAGCAGTTTACCGGATACGAAGGCAAGTATGTCCCGGTTGCGGAAACGGTTCGGGGATTCAAGGAGATTATCGAAGGAAAGCATGATGATCTGCCTGAAAGTGCATTCCTCTTTGTCGGCACCATTGATGAAGCGGTTGAAAAAGCAAAAAAGGGTGAGCATGCATGAGTACGTTCCATCTGACCATTAGTACGCCGGATGGACTGCTGTTTGACGGTGAGGTCGTCAGTCTCCGCCTTCGGATGATTGATGGTGACCTTGGCCTCCTGGCCAATCATGAAAACTATGTTTCTGCCGTAGGTGCGGGGGAAGCGGTCCTTGTTACAGAGGATGGAGAGACCAAACGCGCGGCATGTATTGGCGGTATGCTGACCATGCTTGACAATAAGGCAAAGCTGCTGGCCACGACATTCGAGTGGGCAGAGGACATCAACCTTGAACGTGCGCAAATGGCAAAAACGAAAGCAGAACAGAGGATCGCCGAGGCAAAGGAGAACTCAAAGGAACTCCTCCTTGCATCGGCAAAGCTGCAGCGTGCTTTGGTTCGAATTAAAGTGAAGTCATAAAAAGGTACAAGATAGCATAGGTAATTCTTGAAAAAGAAGCAGTGTTATTCTGCAAAAAAAGAGATGCAATTGATGCATCTCTTTTTTTGCAGAATAACGGGAGAACCAGCCATTGGGATTGGGACAACCTGAATACAGAGAAGACCTTCCTTATCATTCGAAAGACTGGCTAGAAACTATACAAAACAAGCTCCTTGTACGATAATTCGCCCTTTAGGGAAGTGACACCACCTTCTTTGTTTTGGAAATTTCTTTTCATTTTCCCTTGCTATTGTTATTTCAATGTGCTACACTTCAAAGTAGGGTTTCTCTACTTTTTGGAGGTGAAATGTATGAATCCGATTTCATTTGTTGATGATGCGAAAGTCATGCCGAAAGGACAGGTAACGATCCCAAAGAAGGTGCGCATCGCTCTCGGAGTTGACAGCGGTGATCGCGTGACATTTATTGTAGAAAACAATAATGTCAGGGTCGTAAATTCTGCTGTTTATGCTTTGCAGCGTTTCCAGGCGCAGATGAGTGGTGAAGCAGAAAAGGCTGGTTTCTTCACTGAAGATGATATTGATGAATGGATTACAAAAACACGCAGAGAGGAAGCCAGAGAATAAAAGTCCTCATCGACACAAACATCATAATCTCCGCAGCTCTTTTTCCTCACGGCAAGGCGTCACAGGCTTTAACAAAGAACAATTACGATCAGCTCTCGTAGCATATATGAACGAGCTGTTAAGTGATGGAATTTTTCTTCCTTCTGCCAGGCAAACGTGTTCGAGAATTGCTGAGGGTTAAAGCAAGCTCATGATTGATGGATAATAAACGCTGATTTTTAGACTTGAATCCGTATTGATTGGTATGATACCTCACTGAATCCCTGATCTCGAACCCAGGAGTAGTGATTCAGTGAGGCGTTTTTGCATTTTGGCTCGCTAATTATTAACAAAAACTGGAATACTCTTGGAAACCTCGCTCAGTTGATTATTGGCATGACAGATTGAATGGGGAAAGTGGCATTTTTATGTAGATTTTTTTAAGGGAGGCTGTGACACCGTAGCGTCACTCGCCCCCCTGAATAACTGATTGTTATTGATGTCCGCCATCTGTAAGCCCTACGTCCTACATCAGCACGGGTTTTGTCGTTACCCGCCAACCGCAGACTCACAAGATCTGCATCTGTTCGGATTTTAGGTGTTAGTCACACTGAGAGGATGACGCACCTCTGCCGTTCTCATTATATGCGATGAGCATACCTCCGGGCAAGAATATGGCTGGAGGCATAAAATTCGAGACTTGGTGTATTTCTGCTTTTTTTTATGTCCGTTTCCGGCCCCGATACAGATGCAGATCGTTGTTGATATATCCGGCCAGAATTTCGGTGATTTTCGCGTCCTTTCCGCCGCCTGCAACAATGACATCCGCATATTGCTCGTAATTTCGGATGTACTGATCAAACATGGGCTTAACGGTGGTCATGTACTGCTTGGAGATATTGTCGATATCCCGTCCACGCTCAATGATGTCCCGTTCAATTCGACGGAGGAGACAGATATCGGATTCGACATGCATGTAAAGCTTAAGGTCCATGTGCGCTCTCAGCCGTTCATCGTAGAACGCGTGGATGCCCTCAATGATGATGACATCGTGCGGCTCAAGGAATTCACCGGTCTGATCGGCACGGCAATGGTTGGCATAATCGTACCGTTTCCTTGGGACCCGCTGACCGGCGAGAAGCGACTGAACATCCCGCAGAAGAAGGTCATGGTCAAAGATTCCGGGCTCATCATAGTTGAGATGACACTTTTCCTCAAAGGTCATATCCGGATGATCAAAATAATAGGCGTCCTGATTGATGATTAAGATGCTTTTGTTTACCATGGTTGCAAGTTCCTGTGCCAATGTAGACTTTCCGCTTCCGCTGGCACCGCAGATTCCGATTAACAGCATATTCCTCGTCCTTTCATGTTGTCGACCTATTCGTTTTGACTTAAAGCAGCCTCTGCTTTTTCCCAGGTTTCATAAAGCTTTTCCAGCTTTTTTTGCACATCCTGATAGCTTTTCTGGACCTCAAGTGCTTTTGCAGCATCCTGATACAGATCAGGGTTTGCAAGCTGCTCCTCCAGACGGTGCAGTTCCTCCTCGGCGAGAAGTACTGCCGACTCGGCCTCTGAGAGCTCACTTTTAAGGCGCTTGATTTCCTTTTTGTTGAGACTTTCCCGTTTCTTTTCCTTATCGATCATCGTGCGGGTTTTCCCGGAGGAGGTGGTCACCTCTTCCTTTGGCGCGTTTTTCTTTTCGATGTAATCATCATAATTGCCAAGGTATTCCCGGATGCCATCCGGAGACATTTCAATAATGCGGTCTGCAATCCGGTTGATGAAATAACGGTCATGGGAAACGGTGATGATCGTGCCTGAAAAGTTCGCCAGTGCATCTTCCAGCACTTCCCGTGAATCCATATCCAGATGGTTCGTTGGCTCATCCAGAAGAAGAACGTTGTCCTTTTTGAGCATCAGGGCGGTCAGGGAAACGCGGCCCTTTTCACCGCCGGAGAGGGTCTTGATCTTCTGGAAGACATCGTCTCCGGTAAACAAAAACATTCCGAGGGCGCCCCGAACATCGGACTGCTCCATGGTGGGGAAGCGGTCCCATATCTCATCCAGTACGGTTTTATCCGGATGGAGAGAACTCTGATGCTGATCATAATAACCAAGATCTATATTGGAGCCGAATTCGATTTTTCCGCTGTTTGGCAGTTCTTCGCCCGCAAGAATCCGGATAAAGGTGGTCTTGCCGATGCCGTTTGGACCGATGATGGCAATGCGCTCGCCGGCGCGGACATGGAGCGTAAAGTGCTCGAATAATGTCTTCTGATCAAAAGACTTGGAAAGATCCTCCACATTGACGACCACCTCGCCGGTTCGCCTTCTGGGGGAAAACTGAAATTTAATACTGGCATCCTCTGTGGGCTTTTCGACGCGTTCCATTCGGGCAAGGGCTTTTTCCCGGCTTTCTGCAGCCCGGATGGACTTTTCGCGATTGTACATCCGAAACCGTGCGATGATCGCTTCCTGTCTGAGGATTTCCTTCTGCTGCAGTTCGTAGGTGCGCATGCGCGTTTCAAAACGCTGGACGCGCTGCTTCATAAACTCCGTATAGTTTCCCTTGTACTGCTCGGAACGCCCGGAAACAATCTCGATGATGGTATTGCAGACATGATCAAGGAAATACCGGTCATGAGAGATGACCAGGACGGTTCCCTTATAAGAGGCAAGATAGTTTTCAAGCCATGACATAGCCGTCATATCGAGATGGTTTGTGGGTTCATCCAGCATCAAAAGGTCTGGCTTTGTCAGCAGGAGACGGGCCAGAAAAAAGCGGGTACGTTCGCCACCGGAAAGCGATTCAACGGGAAGCTCATACTGTTCCTGGGCAAACCCCAGGCCGTTCAGAACGCCGATAATCATGCTTTTCCAGGAATAGCCACCGGCATCCTCATACTCTGTAAGGAGACGATCATACTTATTTGAAAGCTCTAAAAAATACTGTTCATCCTGATGGCCGTTTTCCATCTCCTTTTCAAGACTGTGCAGGCGCTCCTCCATCAGGAAGACCGGCTCAAATACGGACTCAAGCTCACTCCAGATGGTGCCACCAGCCTGGATCATGTCCTGCTGCTCAAGATACCCGATCTTTATTCCTTTTGCCATTGAGATGGTGCCGCCGTTATAGGACATCTGATCGGCAAGAATGCGCATCATCGTACTTTTGCCGCATCCGTTTGCACCGACGACACCGGCATGATCTCCAACCTGCAGCGTGAAAGAGACATCCCGTAAAACTTCGTTTATTCCAAATGATTTGCTTAGGTTTGAAACCGATAGGCTGACCATGAATCCAACTCCAACTTCTTAAAACTCCCGACTCCGGGAAACTTTCTATTAATTATAGTCGATTCCTCATTCATAAGGCAAGGTGTTTTCTTAGGGAAGAAACTTTTGTATTTCAAAAATGGACTCTTGAAATCCGTACGAAAAGAGACTATAATTTGAAAGTCAAAGATAGTTAAATGGAGGAGTAAATATGAGATTACTCAGTGATTCAATAGAGGAGTTTATTAAATCGCTGCTTGTTGATGAAGAGGAAGTTGAGACAACTCAGCATCAGACAGAAGTGGAGCTCAGGAGAAATGAACTGGCTGAGCACTTTCAGTGTGCCCCCTCACAGATCAATTATGTTTTGGCAACGCGCTTTACTCCGGAACACGGATATCTGATCGAAAGCCGTCGTGGAGGAGGAGGATACATCCGCATTGTGCGGATCGGGACCACCAGCCGGGAGGAGCTCCTTCAGTCGATTTATCAGCGGATCGGAACCTCCATCAATTCTGTGGAGGCGCTTAAAATTATTGAGACACTCAAAACGCAGGGCGTCGTGACAGAGGATGAGGCCTCCCTCATGGTAGCAGCGCTCAACCCAACAGCGGTTCCGCTGCCACTGCAGATGAAGGATGCGCTCTCTGCCGGCATTTTGAGAAGCATGCTGATGTCGATTGCAAAGCGCAAGGTAACAAAGAGAGAGTGAGGCGTAAAGATTGTTCATCCCAACAGGATTTACTCAATTTGCTTCAAAAGCAATAATGCAGGCGCAGATTTTTGCCGCAACAATGGGAATGACCACCGTAGGTACGGGTCATCTGCTTGTCGGACTCGTAAAAGCGGAGGATGAGGTGACCGGCGGTCTCCTTGGCGATCTGGATCAGCGCCTGCTTGAAAGCACGGTAATCCGCTGCTATGGTCGGGGGGATGTCGGATATGCAAGAGTCAAAGAGATGTCTCCGCACCTCCATCGCGTCATCCTGCGAGCGTCGGCATATGCCAATTCCGAGCGCCGGACGTTATCCGGGACGGCCCATCTCTGGCAGGAACTGCTGCTTGAGGATGGATGCCATGCGCATGAGATTCTGCATGCCGTCGGAAAGGACGTCGAAATCCTCAAAAATCAGCTTAACACGCTGTTTGGAAATATCGAACGGCCACAGATCGCAGGGATGATTCCACCCTCTGACCTGCCCGTTACAGAGAAGGAAAAAAACGCCTTTCAGTCCAATCGGAATACCGGCCATCCGGAGCAATCCCATGTGCTCAGCCAGTTTTCAAGAAATCTGACACAGGAAGCGAGAGAGCTTCAGCTGGAGCCGCTGATCGGGCGTGAGAAGGAAATCAATGCCATCATCCAGGTGCTTGGAAAGAAAACCAAGAATAACCCGGTCCTGATCGGAGAGCCGGGCGTTGGAAAGACGGCCGTGGTTGAAGGGCTGGCAGAGAGAATCGTGAGCGGCGCTGTCCCGGATTCGATGAAGAATCTCAAAATCTATGCCCTTGACATGGCCCGGCTGGTTGCCGGTACGCGGTTCCGCGGAGATTTTGAGGATCGCATCACGCGTCTCATTGATGCCGTTCAGATGGATCCGGATGCCGTGCTCTTTATTGATGAGATTCACACGCTGATTGGCGGCGGAGGGGCCTCTGAGGGCGCAATGGATGCGGCCAATCTGCTGAAGCCTGCGCTGGCGCGTGGCGCCTTCCGGGTGATCGGGGCGACCACACACAAGGAGTTCCGCAAATACTTTGAAAAGGACATGGCGCTGGCCAGACGCTTTCAGAGGATTGACGTCGATGAACCGAGCCGTGAGGATGCAATCAACATTCTGTTTGGCATTCGGGACCGGTATGAGGAGTTTCACCATGTGACCATCCGGGACGATGCGCTTGTTGCAGCAGTGGATTATGCCAGCCGCTACGTCACGGACCGTTATCTTCCGGATAAGGCGATTGACCTGATTGATGAAACCGCGTCCATGAGGAAAATGGGCATTGGCGAGGAAAAGGTGAATATGGTCGATAACGGGATACAGCTGCTTCAGG
>JAFUZM010000358.1 GCA_017476605.1 Clostridia bacterium | reverse complement strand
TTCCGTACAGATATCAAGAGATTTATGCATGCTGCAGTACGCGGTAGGTACGCTCGATGCTTCCCAGTAATCAGTGATGGTTTTGTATCCGTTGACATCATGGTAGCAGGCTTCTGTCGCCAGCTGACCGGAGACACCGCAGGTTGTCACGCGAACAAGATTGTAATCCTGCGGGGTGCCATCTATGATTTCCCGGTTGCTGAGGCCCTTTGCCTTATGGATCTTCTCCATAAATGCCTGCCAGAGAGGCGCCGCCGCATTTCCGCCGGTGGCCTTGGAGGAGAGCGCTTTGTAGTTGTCATGCCCGATCCAGAGGGAGGCAGAATACCATCCGGTCATTCCGCAGAAGAAGATACCCTTTGCATCTGAGTTCGTTCCTGTCTTGCCTGCAACGGTTTGAGAGGAGATCTTTGCCTTTGTTCCCGTACCGCTTGATACGACCTCTTTCAGCATATCCACAAGTAAATATGCGGTGGAGGACTTGAAGGCGGAATGCCGTTCCTGCTGCTGACGCATATCAATTACGACATTTCCGTTACTGTCCAGAATTTTGGAGAAGGAGAGAGGCTGCTGATAGGTTCCCTTATTGCCGATGGTACCAAAGGCAACGGCCATCTGGACGGGGGTAATTCCGGAGGAACCGAGCGCAAGGCCGAAAGGATCCGCATTGATGTTTTTATCGGCAATGCCAAGGCGATGGAGATATTCAACCGATCGTGCAACGCCCACATAGGTCATCAGGATGGAGGCTGCAGAGGTATTGTAGGAATTCCGCATCGCATTTCGAAAGCTCTGCGGCCCGGCATATCCGCCGCCACCATAGTTCTGCGGCCAGGAATCAAGTCCGTTTGAATCCTTGTATCCGGAGATGGGAACGGGCATGTTATAGGCAATGCTGGCAGGGGAGGCCCCCAGATCAATCGCAGGTCCGTATACGGAGATGGGCTTGATGGAGGAGCCGACAGGCATCGTCATTCCACTGGCCCGATTGAGTGTTTTTCTGGCATTTGGTTTATAGCGTCCGCCGACAATGGCCTTTAATTCGCCTGTGCGGTAATCAAATACACAGGCAGCGGCCTGCGGCTGCTCAATCTCGGTATAGGTTCCATCTGCATTCCTCGACTGATAGATCCGATCCGACGGATCGCGAAGACGGGGGTAATCATTCCAGGCAGCCAGTGTCTCCTCGACAATGGTCTGAATCTCGGTGTCAATGCAAAGATAGACGCTGTATCCGCCTGTACGCAGATTGTTTTCCATTTTATACCGGTTTGAGGAGGTGTTCTCAAGACCGTTCAGCTGCAGAAAGGTGTCAACGACGTCGGAAATTGCATACTCCACATAGTGCGGATAGGCATACAGATCCGTTGATGCAGGGGATTTTTCAAGAACGGTAGCTGTGCTGCGATCAAGTGCTGCCGTATATTCCTGTGTGGAAATGAGACCATTATCCCGCATCTGCCGTAAAACGTAGTCAGTGCGGTTGTTTGTGATGTCAGCCGTTTTGCTTCCTTCTGTATTTCTTGTATAAAAATTGGCGCGTGGATTATAGTAATTGGGCGAACGGGTCATACCGGCAAGCATCGCACATTCCCTCAGCGTCAGCTGGCTCAGTTCCTTGCCAAAATACCCATAAGCCGCAACCTGGACACCGTAGTAGTTTCCGCCCAGGAAGATGGTATTGAGATAACTTTCAAGAATCTGCTCCTTGGTGTACCTTGTTTCAAGCTGCATGGCCAGATAGGCTTCCTGAAGCTTTCGCTTATAGGATTGTTCGCTTGAAAGGAGAGTCTGCTTAATCAGCTGCTGCGTGATCGTAGAGGCACCCTGCATGGAGCCCGTTGTAAAATTGGTAATCAGTGCAGAGACAATCCGCTTGAAATCGACGCCGCTGTGCTGGTAGAACCGTGCATCTTCCACCGCAATGAATGCATTTTGAAGCGTTTTTGGAATCTCGGTGATGGAGACCATGATCCGGTCTTCCGTTCCTTTATAATCGGTAATGAGATTCCCGTTTGCATCATAGATAAAAGACGTCTTATCCTGCGAGTTGAGCGCTGCGAGGTCAAGCGTCGGTGCGGTGTCGACGTAGGTCTTTGCAATTCCAATGACTGCACCTGCGCCTGCAAGACAAATACAGACCAGCAGGACAGCGATAATATGAACAACCGCGACAGCAACACTGAGAAGAAAATTCTTCTCCTTGGTGCGCGGCTGAAAAATAGAGCGATTTCTGGAAGGAGGTTGCTTTGAGGATGGTTTGTTATTTGACATGGTTGGCCTTCCTTATATTAAGTAGTCTCATTATATCACAGATCAAAGCATGTGTCACCCGGCACTTTTTTGCACTTTTGATCCTGGAAAATGATCCGATGGGAAAATGAGCAAGAACATGTGTCACTGTTTTGTTCTTCCACATGGATGCGAGAAAATCTTCTCCCAAAACGCTTGACAGAACGTTAAAAATGGAGAAAATGATAGAAAAACAAAAGGAGATTGCACGATGGAACTTGACCTGCAAAAACAGAAAGCCCAGTTTATTGAATGCTGCAAAACGAACATCGAAAGGGAAGGGCTTGACCGCCTTCTCGATTGGCTCGAAAAAACAGATTTCTACAGAGCTCCGGCCAGTACAAAATACCATGGCGCATATGCGGGCGGACTGGTTCAGCATAGCCTGGATGTATTTGACCAGGCAAAGCTGTTGACAAGCGCCTATAATCTACCACTCAAAATGGAATCCATCGCCGTTTCTGCGCTTTTCCATGACTTATGTAAGGTGAACTTTTATAAAGAGGACACCAGGAACCAGAAGGTGAACGGGGAATGGATCAAGGTTCCGTTTTATGCCGTAGAAGAAAAATTTGCTTTTGGCGGGCACGGATCAAAATCTGTCTTTTTGATTGAACGCTTCATGAGGCTCGGTGTCGATGAGGCAGTAGCAATCAATTGCCATATGGGCTTTTCAGAGGGTGGAAATGCGAACATGAGCATCGGCCGATCATATGAACAGTATTCGCTGGCGTGGATCATCCACGTTGCAGATGAAGCCTCCATTTACTTGCTGAAAAGGTAGAATCTACCTATTATAAGTCGGGCCTGTAAACCGAATGGAATGAAACTTTAAAAAATTTTTTCAAAAAACATATTGACAGAAGACTCAAACTTCTGTATAATGCCTAAGTGCTTTGCGAGAGGCACTTTTGCGGAGTGTAGCGCAGCTTGGTAGCGCGCATGCTTTGGGAGCATGATGTCGGGGGTTCAAATCCCTTCACTCCGACCATTTTTTAAAGTTAGGCCCCGTGGTCAAGAGGTCAAGACACCGCCCTTTCACGGCGATAACAGGGGTTCGATTCCCCTCGGGGTCACCATTTTTTTCGGTTCTTCAGGGGCCTTTAGCTCAGTGGTCAGAGCAGGCGGCTCATAACCGCTCGGTCCGGGGTTCAAATCCCTGAAGGCCCACCATTTGGCGCGGTAGTTCAGTTGGTTAGAATGCCAGCCTGTCACGCTGGAGGTCGAGGGTTCGAGCCCCTTCCGCGTCGCCATCCTTTTTATGCTCACGTATTGAGCACTGCTGGCATAGCTCAATTGGCAGAGCAGCTGATTTGTAATCAGCAGGTTGTAGGTTCGATTCCTATTGCCAGCTCCATTATATGGGTAGGTTCCCGAGTGGCCAAAGGGAGCAGACTGTAAATCTGCCGGCACCGCCTTCGATGGTTCGAATCCATCCCTGCCCACCATATTTTCGCGGAAATGGCGGAATTGGCAGACGCGCTAGATTCAGGTTCTAGTGAAAGCAATTTCATGCAGGTTCAAGTCCTGTTTTCCGCACCAACACCAAAGAAGTTATAGCGGCTTCTTTGGTTTTTTTGTTAAAACGATTAAAGCAAAAATTATTCAGATCTTACAAGGTTTCTGGCTTACCTGAGCGTTCTTTATGCAGATTGAAGAGGATAAGTTGACTCAAAGTTGACTTTCTTGGGAAAAGCGATTGGGGAGGCTTTGTGAGTAATCCGTACATTTACGGTTCTATCTGTGGATTGCAACATATAATGCAGCAGTGGGATTTGACAATCTGGAAACTTTTTTGACAGAGATAGAGAAACTCTTTAGAATGATTGGTAGCTGATATACAGTCATTTTTCAATGTACAAGTAAAGCTAAGATTGCTTTACATATCGAACAACAACCATTATTAACAGAAAAGAAGGAGCGCCACAATGACAAAGTTAAGCCAGGAAAAAATTGAACAGATCTTACAAGAGACTCCAAAATCAGTAGACTTACCAATGATTCTGCGCAGTGTTTATGTCAGATATCTTTCTCTTTTTGAGAAATACTTTGCTGACATCGATGCACTCAATGACGATGTGATCGCTGATTTCAAGAATTATCATGAAGAAACCAAAAGCCTGGTGAAGTATTATTTCATGGATATTCCCCAGGATGTCTGCAGGGAAATCAGCGAGTTTGATGAGAAATACACAGAAAAACTCCTGGGAACTGACTGGCATAAGGTCCTTTCTGATGGTTATGAGGAATACAGTGTGAAATACAAGGAATTCTTTAATGATGAGAAATCTCTTAAAGCAGAGTTTACAGAGGACTGCATTAAAGCCTTCTATGAGGCCATGGAAGATGTTTTCAGAGATGGCTTTGGTACAGCCAGTAAGGCTGGCGAGAAAATGTTATCCGGACTTTCGAATTTATTGTTCGGAGGAAAAAAGGAATAACTGCTGAAGCTGAGCGGCTATGACGGCAATAGCTGGCAACGCTCTTTTCCTTTTCCGAGTATACACCAGACAAATAAGGTGCAGGCTCTCATCAACTATAGGGCGTTTTCCACCGGCGCAGCAATGGTATTCATCCTGCCTGCGCCTTTTTTCATTTTTGTCTTACTACTTTTGGAGGTGAGTACATGGGAAATTATCTGAATCCAGGCAATAGTGGATTTGCCCGTGTCTTGAACTCCAAATACGTAGACAAAACCGGTCTGATCTGTGTGGTAAATAGCACAATCGACACCGGGATAAATCTGACCTGCGTCACTCGTCCGCGCCGGTTCGGTAAATCTTATGCAGCTCAAATGCTCTGTGCTTATTATGATCGGACCGTGGATTCTCATGGGTTGTTTGAAAAGCTGAAAATTGCAAAAAAGCGCGGGTATATGGACCACCTCAATCGCTATGACGTCATCTACATCGACATGACGAATATCATGGGGAAGACAAAACCTGAGTCTTTTGTTTCTTTCATTGAGAATGCCGTGACAGAAGAGCTGCTTGCTGAATATCCGGATACACGTGTCGGCAACGGCTTCGACGAGACATTATCCAGCATTGTAGATCAGACCGGAAACAAGTTCATCATGATCATAGATGAATGGGATGCTCCTATTCGTGAGCTTGATGATCATGCGGTGGATGAGTATCTGCGTTTCCTTCGAATGCTGTTTAAGAGCAGTTCAACGACACCGAAGAACTTTGCTGCCGTGTATATGACCGGCATACTTCCCATCAAAAAGATAAAAACGCAATCGGCGCTCTCAGATTTTGAAGAATATACGATGCTTGCTCCAGGAGACTTTGCTGAGTATGTTGGATTTACCGAAAAAGAGGTTCGGCGGCTTTGTAAGGGAGCTAAGGTAGATTTTGACGAGATGAAGCGCTGGTATGATGGCTACGAACTAAAAACAGTTGGTCCTGTATACAATCCGAATTCGGTCATGAAGGCAATTCGCAGCAGGACCTTTGATTCCTACTGGTCTCAGTCCTCTGCCGCTGACAACCTTCTGGATTTCATCAGCCGGGATGTGGCAGGCCTGCGTCAAACAATCATTGCCCTTATGGGCGGCGTGGAGATAGAAATAGACACAACCGGATACAACAATGATCTCACGTATACAACACGGGACGCAGCTCTGACGATGCTCGTCCACCTTGGCTATTTGGCCTACAATCAGGAAACCAGGACTGTGCGAATTCCAAACGAAGAGATCCGCTTGGAATTCGCCCGGACGATCAGAGAAGATCGGCACGCTGAAACCATGAAGCGTGTTATGGAGAGTGATCAGCTGATCATGGATACGGTTCATGGAAACGAGAAAGCTGTGGCTGCCCAGATGAAACTCATCCATGAGGAATCGTCAAGCACCATGAACAGAAACAGAGAGGATTCACTCCGAGCTGCGATCCAGGTGGCTTACTTTGCCTACAAAGATTACTATGTGAAGTTTGAAGAACTTGGAACGGGTGAAGGATATGCAGATATCGTATATCTTCCGAAGCAAGGAAAGGGTGTACCGATTCTACTTGTTGAACTTAAGTGGAAACAAGATGCAGATACAGCAATCCGGCAGATTAAGACAAAAGGCTATGCCAGAGGACTGAACGACTACGGAAGCGAAATGTTACTGGTTGGAATCAATTATGATGTAGAAACCAAGGTGTATGAGTGCAAAATAGAGAAGTGGCAGCATCCGTGATTGGATGAAAGGGCAGCATTGTTTTGCAAAATTTCCAAGTCAGCTTCCTATTTCAAGTTGGGTCCTGACTTTACTCTGTTCATACAGACTTTCCGGTGGTTTTCGATTTTCCGGATTAATCCTGTTTTTTGCGTCAGCGCCAAGAAAGCCTAATAAGCTTTCTGGCGCTTTTTTTCTACGCTTGATTGAAAAACGAAAAGGGACTATCTACGATTGCTTATGGGAGACAAATCGGTATTGCTCTACGGGAATGGGAATTGATTTCAGAACTTGAAACAGATATAATAGGTTCAGAGACAGGGACTATTGGCCAAACGATACATAAGTAGAATTAGAAGGGCCAAGACGAGGTAAAAATGTTGATGAACGAGAAAATGAAGACGTATACCGCTTCGGAGGATTTCAAAAGCAATCGGGAAGACGGATACCGTTATGTTGACAAAACGGAGATACTGATCCCCCTCCTAAATCGTGAACATGAGACCACCATCTTTCTTCGTCCTCGTCGGTTTGGAAAGACGTTAATGCTTTCCATGATTCGCCGTTTCGTTGAGGATACTCGGGATGAAAATCTGAATGCAGAAAATCGGCATTTGTTCAAGGGACTGAAAATTATGGATGCCGAGGAGAAGTATACCCGCCAGATGACCAGCTATCCTGTCATTGATTTGACGCTGCAAACGGTGAAAGGTGATTCCTATGATGAGGCCCTGGCAACGCTTTGCATCCTAATTCGAGCTCTCTATAACGACAAATCTTATCTGCTTGAGAGTGCTGCTTTGACAGAAACAGATAAGATGTATTTTCAGCAGATACTGTCTGGATTTGACAGTCAGGGCAACAGAGTTTCCCTGGCCGAATATAAGCAATCCCTAAAGCAGCTAACCTACTTTCTTCGTAAGGATTCCGGAAAAAGAGCAGTGGTTCTGATTGATGAGTATGACGTTCCACTGGAACATGCCTATTCG
The DNA here is from genome assembly GCA_017476605.1 of Clostridia bacterium. GTDB lineage: Bacteria > Bacillota > Clostridia > Christensenellales > Aristaeellaceae > Ventricola. The sequence continues at coordinate 8,312 of JAFUZM010000358.1, read as the reverse complement.
AAGGGCTATTATCCCAAGATGGTAAGTGTAATCGGCCCTTTGCTGCAGAATGCACTGAAAACCAACTCGGAAAACCTGCAATTTGCTGTCATCACCGGATGTCTGCGGATTGCGAAGGAAGGGATATATACCGGACTGAATAATCCTGCTGTGAATACAGTGCTTTCACATCGTGGGAGCAACGCATTCGGTTTTACAGAAGAGGAAGTCAGAAAGCTGCTTCAGGACAGCGGCGTAGGGGATCATTTTGAACAGGTTCGGGAATGGTATGATGGATATCGTTTTGGTAATACCGTCATTTATAATCCCTGGTCCGTGATTAAATTTATTGAGGATCTGAATGCCAATCCCGCGGCACTTCCATTGATGTATTGGGCTAACACCAGCAGCAACGCTATCATCCGTGAACTGGCAGAACGGGCAGATGAAGGTACAAGAGCAAAAATAGAGCAGGCCATGCAGGGGGAAGAGATTAGTTTTGCGCTTAGGGATACTATTGTTTATGACGAGTTGTATGATAAACCGGATAATGTACTGAATGTAATGCTTTCTGCAGGATACCTGACGGCGACTTCCTTTGACAGAGAAACGATACGGGCAAGGATTCCCAATCGGGAAGTGATGGGAATCTACCGGGATCAGATCAGTGACTGGTTCACGGAATCGGTCAAAACCTTCGATGTGTATACATTCTATGCAGCCATGGAACAGGGCGATGTCGCGCAGCTGGAGCAAATACTGACAGATGAGTTCATGTCCGCCATGAGCTTTTATGATACAGTGGAAGCTTTTTATCATGGCATACTGCTGACTCTGACGCAACTGAACCGAAAATATCTGTGCACCAGCAACAGGGAAAGCGGGATGGGAAGGTTTGATATCCTGGCTAAACAGAAATCCCGCTGGGATCTGGCGTTTATTCTGGAGGCGAAGGTATCAAAAACACCTGCGGATATGCTGTCTGATGCGCGGAAAGGGGCAAAGCAGATCGCTGAGAAAGGGTATTGCACCGAGCTGCAAAGGGAAGGGTATAGGAAAATCATGACATACAGCCTCTCCTTCTGTGAGAAACGGTGCCGCGTGATACAGGGAGAGACGTTCATTCTCTCGCCGGAATAAATGTCCCACCTTTTTGTTCCACTGCTCCGGAAGGTCCGTGTCCTATGTAACCACATCTTTTGGGTACGACAATTAACAAAGCTCTGGAAATATTGATTTTCAAGCATTGCCAGAGTTTTCTTGTAAAACATTGATAGTTCAGATCGAGAACACGATTACGATTGCAATCAGAAATGGACTTTCGTTATTCAGTGAATCAATGAAATTCATCAATCCTCATCTCCACAAAGAAAATTCCAACAGAAGGTTTAGACTTCACAGCCTCATTCCATTTGCAACTGGGTGATTGTAGAAATGTGTGTTAAGATCTGCAGATAGAGAACATGAAGCGGAAAGGTAATCATATGGTTAAAGGCGTATTTATTAAACGGATAAACCGAAGATTAGCAGCAGTTGACGTTGATGGGGAATACTATGAAGCATATGTTTCTAACGGTGCGGAGATGAGCTTTTTAAAAGAAGGCTCTACATGCTATCTTCGTGAAGCTGCGAATTTCAACCGCAGTACATTGTTTGATTTGTATTCGGTGTATGACCAGGATACACTTGTTTGCGTTGATGCGAAGGCACCTCTGTACGTTGCGACGGAGTGGTATGTAGAAAGGCTTAAGAAAGAATGGCCTGATGAGGATATTTCGTATTTGGAGAGTCCTCGAAATGCCGTTATATACATGTTTCGCGGGAATACGGAATGTATTAGAATTCAACTCATGGGAACTTCCTTAAAAAAAGACGGGAAGGCATATCTTCCGGAAATGCGTTCAAAAGCATTAAACAGTCGATTAGAGGATGTGATCTATGACAAGAGCAGAGAATATGATGTGAGGTTATTATTTGTGACATGCAGGAATGATGTGGATTCTTTTTTTGTCAACAGAGATGCAGATGATGAGTTTGCGAATCTGCTGAGTTGCTTGAGGAAAATGGATACGAAAATTGAGTGTCTGCGCTGTTCGACAGATGAAGAGGGGATAAAGGCCGATAAATTGATCCCCGTTATCTTCACTTAAAATAGGCTCCTATGAACGTTTATCAGAGATTCTTGAGAAGCCCATCTATGGTCATCTGATGGCAATATGGTCAATATTCAAACACTGGAAGACGTGTGATTGAAACTTTTTAAACCGGATTGTTTCGCTTCATCTCTTTGCAAGCTGAATTGCGCGAGGAGATGATTTTTTGAAGGATCGTATCACGATCCTTCTATTTTTGTTGCATGAAAAGTTTGAAATCACAGGCGAAATCATGTAGAATAGGAAACAGGCTTGAATTCTGTTTTGGAGGGAGATTATGGCAAATCCGATATTGAAAATTATTGAAATGAATCCGGAACTGAGTCGCTTTTCAGGAGACCTTAATTATCGCCTCTCACATTTTTATGAGAGAAAAGCGGCATTGTTTGATGGTGATGCGGAAAAGACACTCTGGGAATTCTCGGGCGGGGCTCAGTATTATGGCTTTCATCCGACGGAGACCGGGTGGATTTACCGGGAATGGGCACCAGGGGCAAAAGCTCTGTTTTTGACCGGCGACTTTAACGGATGGGACCGCACATCACATCCGCTTAAAAGCATCGGAAATGGGAATTGGGAAATCACACTGGAAGGAAAGGATGCGCTGCCGCATCTTTCCAATGTTAAGGTTGTTGTTGAATCCGACCATGGCCGGGAGGACCGCATTCCTCTGTATGCCACCTATGTGACAGAGGATGAAAGCCACAACTTTTCTGCCACCATTTGGAATCCCGCGGAAAAGTTCAAGTGGGGCGATCAATGCTTCTCTGTTCGCAAGAATACGCCGCCTCTCATTTATGAAAGCCATATTGGTATGGCAACAGAGGAGGAGCGGGTTGGAACGTACCGCGAATTCGAAGAGAAGGTTTTACCGCGGGTCAAGCGGAATGGCTACAATACAATTCAGCTGATGGCCATCATGGAGCATCCGTATTACGGTTCCTTTGGATATCAGGTTTCCAATTTCTTTGCACCAAGTTCCCGCTTCGGCACACCGGATGATCTCCGCTCTCTCATCAACACTGCACATAAAATGGGAATCAGTGTCCTTCTGGATCTGGTACATTCGCATGCGGTAAAGAACACCGCCGAGGGAATCAGCAATTTTGACGGACGGGATGATCAGTTCTTTAAAGAGGGTGGTGCAGGATATCATCCTGCATGGGATTCACGTGTATTTGATTACGGAAAGAATGGCGTTGTACACTTCCTTCTTTCCAATATCCGCTATTGGATGGAGAGCTTCCACTTTGATGGCTTCCGCTTTGACGGTATTACTAGCATGATATATCTTGACCATGGCCTTGGAACCAATTTTATGTTCGCGGATCAGTACTTCTCCATGAATACGGATATTGAAGCTGTGACATATCTGCAGCTGGCCACCAGCCTGATTCATGAGATCAATCCCGCTGCCATCTGCATTGCAGAGGACATGAGCGCAATGCCTGGCATGTGTCTGCCGATTGAATGGGGTGGAATCGGATTTGATTACCGCCTCAGCATGGGAATTCCGGACTTCTATATCAAAACAATCAAGGAAAAACAGGACGGGGAGTGGGAAATGAGCCGTCTTTACTGGGAACTGATTGCAAGACGTCCGGGAGAAAAGGTCATCGGATATGCGGAAAGCCATGATCAGGCGCTGGTAGGCGATAAGACCATCATGTTCCGCCTGGCAGACAAGGAAATGTACTACGGGATGGACAGGGAACATCCGAATCTGATCATTGACCGTGCCGTTGCGCTGCATAAGATGATCCGCCTGGCGACCATCGGTGCCGGCGGCGACGGATATCTCAACTTCATGGGCAATGAATTCGGCCATCCGGAATGGATTGATTTCCCGAGAGAGGGAAATGGCTGGAGTTATCATCATGCCCGGCGTCAATGGTCCCTGGCGGACAATCCTGACCTGAAATTCCAGTATCTGGGGGACTTTGACAAGGCGATGATCGATCTCATTCGTGAGTTTGATGTCCTTTCCGGCGGAATGGCCAACTGTCTCAGACAGCACGAAGAGGATCAGATTCTGATCTTTGAGAAAATGGGTTGCATTTTTGCCTTTAATTTCCATCCGACCAAAACACAGAACCCGCTCTTCATCCCGGTTCCCGAGGTAACCGATTATCGTGTCATTCTTTCGACGGATGCAAAGGAATTCGGCGGATATGAAAACATTGACACCAACGTTGTCTATCATCCGTGGTCATTCAGTGATCAATATGGCCGTGGAATCCAGGTGTACATGCCGCCTCGTACAGCAATTGTTCTTCACCCCTGCACGAATTATGATGTCCTGCGTCGATAACCGTAGGGTTTTCCCTTAATACTGAAAAGGCCTGCAAAACTGCTTTGCAGGCCTTTTCGATATGTTGCACTTTCTTATGTTTTGGTATAGAATAAGGCTGTTATGAGGGGCAGCTCACCTTGTATCCGAAGAGTTTGCCCACAGATTAAGGGGAGGTTGCTTGATTGAAGAGAGTTACATGTTTCATTTTGTTGGTAATGTTTTCTGTTTTCGTCTCTGTACTTTCATTTGCAGAGACCTATCCATCTCTTCCTATTGATAATTCACCTGGAATTCCGGGCATTCCGGATGCTTTTTTGCCAGATGATGCGGGGTATGAGGACGAAACACTCCGCGTCAGAATTGAAAACACGCGTGCGTATGATACAAACATTATGCTGATTTATGTCGACGTCGCTGATCCTTCTCAAATCCGCACGGCAATGGCGGATCGCTACGGATCCACCCGGGTGGTATATCCTGAAATTCTGGCGGAACGCAGCAACGCAGTTCTGGCTGTCAATGGTGATTTTTTCAGCTATAATCAGAAGGGCTATCTCGTACGCCAGGGGCAGCTGTACAGAACAAAAGCAGATGAACTGTTTGACATACTGATCATTGATGAAAACGGCGATTTTCACATCATTCAGGATCCGACAAACGAAAAGGTTGAGGCGTTTGACGGACAGATCATCAACTCATTCAACTTTGGACCGGCATTGATTCTGGATGGCGTTCCTCAGTTGCCCACAAAGCGGATTGATGGGGGAACATATAAAAAGACACAGCGAATGGCTGCATGTCAGCTTGGACATTTATCCTATCTGTTCGTTGCAACAGAGGGACCGGAAAACGCAGGATCTCTCGGCCTGACCGCAGAGGAGCTGATCCATTTTCTTGAGGAGCTGAAGGTTCCGACGGCATATAACCTTGACGGTGGATCCTCCACCAGTGTGGTGCTCGGCGGAAAGAAGATCAACGGCCTATCCAACAAGAAAAAACGGACACTTTGTGATATCCTGTATTTTTCAACGCTGATTCCGGTGGATCAGCAGGCGGAAAGCCAGAAAAAATGGATGGACGAATAAGCAAGAGACGTAAGAGACCGGGGATGAGGTATGATATCAACTAAAGGACGCTATGCACTTGTCATGATGGTGGATTTGGCCGAGCATGACGGAACAGTTCCTGTATGCGTTCGCGAAATTGCTCAGAGACAGGATATATCGGGAAAGTACATGGAACAGATCATCAGTGTATTGATTCGGGCCGGACTGGTGAAAAGCATTCGCGGAGCTCAGGGCGGATATCATCTTGCACGGCCAGCAAATGAAATAACGGTCGGAATGATTTTGCGTGCCATGGAAGGGGATATGGCGCCTGTAGAATGCGTTTACTCCGGAAGTGTATGCAGTAAAAATGGGATTTGTTCTTCACAGAAACTGTTCAAACGGGTTTATGATGCTATTAATGAGGTCATTGATCATGTGACATTGCAGGAACTCGTTGATAATTCTGATGAGGCATTTCAATTAGATCAATAACAAGATATGGAGGAATCGGTATGGAAAATGTACGTCCAGCGGATATGCAGAGAATTCGGACTACGGAACTGGCAGAAGAGTTTATCGAGCAGGCGGTAGCGGAATGCCGGAAACAAATCGGAGACAAAAAGGTACTCCTTGCGCTCTCTGGCGGTGTTGATTCATCTGTTGTTGCGAAACTGCTGATTAAGGCGATCGGAAAGCAGCTTGTTTGCATTCACGTGAACCATGGACTTATGCGTAAAGGCGAAAGTGATCAGGTCATTGAGGTCTTCAAAGAGAACCTCGGATCCAATCTCATCTACGTCGACGCTACCGAGCGTTTCCTCACAAAGCTTGAGGGCGTATCCGATCCGGAACAGAAGAGGAAGATCATTGGCTCTGAGTTTATCGACGTGTTTGCTGAGGAAGCATCCAAGCTGAATGGAATCTCCTATCTTGCTCAGGGAACGATTTATCCGGATATTACGGAAAGTAAGGGAATTAAGTCTCATCACAATGTTGGCGGACTTCCTAAGGAACTCAATTTCACATTAGTTGAGCCGATCCGTCTTCTTTATAAAGATGAGGTCCGTATGGTTGGCCGTGCTCTTGGCTTGCCAGAGGAAATGGTCAGCCGGCAGCCTTTCCCGGGACCGGGTCTTGGCGTTCGCTGCGTCGGCGCTATTACCAGAGACCGCCTTGCTGCTGTTCGCGAATCGGATGCGATTTTGCGCGAAGAGTTTGCAAAGGCTGGCCTTCAGGGAAAGGTCTGGCAGTACTTTACCATTATTCCTGACTTTAAATCTACAGGAATCAAGGATGGCGCCCGTTCCTTTGAGTGGCCTGTTGTCATCCGTGCGGTCAATACCCGGGATGCCGTAACCGCAACAATTGAAGAAATTGATTGGGCTGTTCTTGCTAAAATCACAGACCGGATTACACATGAGGTTCCTGGCGTAAACCGTGTTCTGTATGATCTCACGCCAAAGCCGACGGGAACGATAGAATGGGAATGAGCGCCGAAGCGATGAAACCCCTTATGAATCAACGCTTTTCAGCTCCAAGAAAGTGACCTTGATAACAAAATGATAACGTTTTCCAGAAAAAGTCCTCATTTACCCGGTATACGGTGGTTGTGGAGTTGAAGACGGAAGGCGTTATCAAGGAAATTCATAAACCACATATGAAAATGGCTCTCCGCTGTGGAGCAAAAATCCACAGACAGGAGAGCTTTTTGTATGTCATTCTTTCTTTTTAGGTTTCCGGCCGCGCTTCGCCTTCACCGGAATGTCCGGCGGAATCTGTATCCGGATACTGCTGTCATCGAAATCAGGATAGTGGTAACGCCAGCGGTCATATTCTTCCTTCGATGTGACCTCATCTCGAACTTTCGCGGATTGTGTTTCTCAGGCACGCAGCCTTTGATCCAGGTCGGCAGCATGAATTCCGCCATCCGTAACTGCAGCCCGCAGGCAAATCACAGCGCGAAGGAGTCTGCTCCGTCGCAGGTTCTCTCCACTACAGTGAACCAGAAAAATAGACACCATGGGCACCGGCAGCGCAACCAGCAGGCATTCCGGAACCTGCATGAACCGGATCACCGCACTCGGCACGGGATAAAAGCTCAGGATGGCATCCGCGAGAGCGAAAAAGACCGCGCAAAAAAAGGACGACAAAAAAGCCACGAAAGAAACGTCTGCTCAAGGGATCGATGCCAGGCAGGATGACGGTGAACCACAGTCCCAGAACGCTGAGCAGCAGAATCGTGCCGAGAGTGAAGAAGTAGAAAAAATATGCCCAGCTGATCATACGTCTTCGCCTCCCGTCAAAAACGGATGACGAATCTTTTTGAGCTGATCCCTTACGCCCTCCGGGGTCATGGGCTTGAGCATGAAGCCGACGGCCTCGGTCTTCCATGCTTCGAGGGCATAGTCGGCGTAGGCGGTCAGAAACACGACGTTCGTGCAGGGATTGATTTCAAGCAGCATTTGGCAGAGCTCCAGCCCGCTGGCCGTTCCCAATTCAATGTCCAGAACTGCCAGCGCGACCCGATTTGCTTTTGCGAATTCAACCGCTTCCGAACGTTTAATAAAGCCCGTAATCACGGCGTTCGGCATGACCTCCCCCAATACGGTCAGGCTGTGGGAGAGGATGACCTCGTTGTCCTCCACCATGATGACATTGGGACTCTCATCGCTCTCTATCGCAAGACTGAACAGCGTATTGGGATCAGTGTTGAGGCATCTGGCAATCCGCACGATCATGGTTGCGTCCGGCAGACGGCTGCCATTTTCCCAGCGGGTGATCGTGGAATTGCAGATAAATAACTGCTCAGCGAGCTTCTTCTGCGAAAGCCCTTTTTTC